>JANPJN010000304.1:0-3267 GCA_031425515.1 Acidobacteriota bacterium
TGAAGGGCCTGCTCGGCTTCCAGATCCACGTCGGCCCGCCGATGACGATCGAGTTCCGGAATATCTATCTGAAGACGCTATAGACAGCTACCAGCTTCCAGCTACCCGCTTCCAGCTAAGAACTGACAGCTTGTAGATCGTCGTCGACCATCGAGTTGCCCGCCCCCAGCCTCCAGCCTCTGGCTGGAAGCTGGAAGCTGGAAGCCGGGAGCTGATAGCTATCCCTTCGCGCCCCCCTCCGTCTCGCCGATCCGGAGCGGACGGTACCCGCCGATCGCCTTGAAGTAGAAGAACAGGAAGACGTAGACGACCGCCATCACGAGGGGGATGAACGAGTCGGCCTTGAGCGTCTCGCGGTCGCCGATGATGCTGGCGTCGGCCACGATCTGCTGATCGGGTGTCTTCGGGTTCGCGGTCTGGGCGGCCGAGAGCTTCGTGCCGTCGAGCGCGGTCACTTCGTCCAGGAAGAGGAAACGGCTGGGCGTGGCCGCCTTGTACTGCTCGTAGATGGCCGGCGCGGTCGCCGTCAGATGCTCGGTCGTGAAGCGGTCCTTCGCGTAGCCGAGCCCCGGTCCGCCGAGCAGCCCCGCCGACATCATGCCGATGCCGCCCATGATCGACATCGCAATCGCGCCCGTCCGCGGAAACCGGTCCCCCACCACCGCAAGCATCGTCGGCCAGAAGAACGTCTTGCCGATCGCGTAGACCGCCAGCGCGACCATCGCCCCGGCGAACGTCTCGATGCCGCTGACCATCCGCAGGCCGATGGCTCCGAGCACGGAGCAGATGAAGAGAAGACCGATTGGCGAAATCTTCAGCGTCCGTTCGATGAAGTGCGCGGAGAAGCGCAGCGAGAACATCAGCAGCGAGGTGAAGACGAAGAGGATCTTCCCCTGTGCGGGCGTCAGGATGTTGCCGGTGATGTTCTGGATCCAGCCGTCCGTGCCGAGCTCCACCGCGCCGACGAGGGTGTGGGTCAGGAACAGCACGAACAGGAGCATCGAGCCGATCGAGAAGTTCGTCTGGATTCCGACGACCAGGAGCAGCACGCCGGCGACGGCCCAGGCGAGGTAGCCCCAGGCGGCGGAGGCGAAGAAGGGGCTGCCCGTGAAGAACACCAGGATGCCACCGAGCTGATCCTTGAAGAAGAGGCCGACTAGCACGCAGGCGACCAGCGCGCCGAGGAGGCCGACTTCGTGCAGCATCTGACCGACGGTGAGGCCCCGCGCCGACGCTTCCGATTTCGGGAAGTGCTGCCCGAAGAAGGCGACGCCGTAGAGCGCCGTCGGCACCAGGAAGAGCCCGAGCTGCAGCTTCCAGCTCACGTGCATGCCCTCGCCGAGGATCCAGCCGACCAGCCCTCCGAGCACAAGACCTGCCGGCCAGCTCGCATGCAGGATGTTCAGGTAGTGCGTGCGATTGTGGGGGAAGAGCGTCGAAACGAGCGGGTTGGCCACGGCCTCGAGCGTGCCGTTGGCCAGCGCGAAGACGAACGTGCCGAGATACAGGAACATGTAGGCCGTGCTCTGGGCCTGTCCCGCGCTTGCGCCGAAGGTGATGAAGGCGGAGAGCACGTGGAAGAGGAACGCCGCGACCACCAGCTTGCCGTAGCCGATCTTGTCCACGACGACGCCGCCGATGATGATGCCGAAGCAGAAGCCGGTGAACCCGGCGCCGCCAATCGCGCCGAGCTGCGCGCCGGTGAAGCCGAACTCGGCGGCCCAGTTCGCCAGGATGCCGCCGCGGATGCCGAAGCCGATGCCGGCGGCGAGGATCGCCAGAAAGCCGGCCCACAGCAGGCGCTGCGCATTCGGCGCCGTCGAGTCGTAGCTGACTGTTGTCGCGTTGGTCATGTTTTTCTCTCGTCGATGGGTTACCGGCCGCCGGCGTCCGCCGAGCGGCGGCTATTGTGCCATAGCAGGACTGTTTCCGGCGCCCGGGACTTTACACGGCGCAAAAAGCAGATAGGATGTGGCGACGAACATGACCTTCACATCCAGACTCCTCCCCGTCACCTGCCTTCTCACCGCCGCCCTCGTGTGCCTGCCGGGCGCTGCCCCGGCCAGGGCGCAGGCGAAGCCGGTGAAGCAAATCGTCCTCATCGCGGGCCGCCCGAGCCATCCGCCGGGGATGCACGAGTTCCGCGCCGGATCCATGCTGTTCGCGAAGGCGCTTGCCAGCGTGCCGGGCGTGTCGGTCCAGGTGTACTTCAACGGCTGGCCGACCAAAACGGTAGACGGGCAGGTCGTGGACGACCACGCGGCGCTCGACAAGGCCGACGCCGTCCTGATTTATGCCGACGGCGGCCGCAACCACCCGGCGATCCAGGGGGATCGGATCAAGGTGATCGACGCGCTGGCGGCCAGGGGCGTCGGCCTCGGGTTCGCGCACTACGGCGTGGAGGTGCCCGCCGGGGCTCCCGGCGACGCGATGCACCGCTGGATCGGCGGCTTCTACGAGAACCTGTACTCGGTCAACCCGATGTGGAAACCGCCGTTCGACAAATTTCCCGTTCATGCGGTGACCCGCGGCGTGCAGCCGTTTGCCACGCACGACGAGTGGTACTTCAACATGCGCTGGGCGACGGACGCCGCCGTCAAGGCGGGCACCACGCCCATCCTGGTCGCCACCCCGACCGACGAGGTCCGCAAGGGGCCGTACGTGTCTCCCAAGGGCCCCTACGACCACATCGTCGCCGACAGCGGCAAGGCGGAAACGATGATGTGGGTCTACGAGCGGCCCGGTGGCGGCCGCAGTTTCGGGTTCACCGGCGGCCATACCCACGCCCACTGGGGCGACCCGAACCAGCGGAAGCTGATGCTCAACGCGCTGCTGTGGCTCGCGAAGGTGGACGTGCCGGCACGCGGCGTCGAGGACACGATCGCGGCGGCCGATCTCACCGCGAATCTCGACGAGAAACCCGCGCGCAGACCGCAGTAACCGCGGCGGCCCCCGAGGGCGCCGCCCTTCGCTCTCCCGCGCGCAGAACGCTGTTCTCGCCACAGATCGCTCCTGTTTTCAGAGCGTTTCGCACCGTAGAACGCAGAGGAAAATGTCGTTCGCAATTTACTTTGCGATCCAACTCTGGTATCTCTCACGGCGCTTCGACACCCTTACGCCTTCTCTACAGGAGTCTCCAATGTCCAGACCCGAACCGCAGCGTTGGCATCTGCTGGCCATCGTGTTCGCCGCGGCCTGCCTGCTGCCGGGCGTCGCCGCCGCGCAGGCGGTGACCGGCACCATCGGCGGCACGATCGCCGACCCGCA
>JANPJN010000305.1:0-5053 GCA_031425515.1 Acidobacteriota bacterium
GGAGCTCGAGCAGTATGTGCAGGAACTGGACGACGAGGCGGCGGACCAGGTCCGGGAGTTCGCCCTGCAGGATCGGACGGTCTCGCTCTCGTCGCGCAAGCTGCTGTTCCACGTCCTCGTGCACGAGATCCGGCACTGGGCGCAGATTGCCCTCGCCGTCCGCGTCGCCGGCCTCGAGCCGCCCGGTGAACACGACCTCCTCTACAGCTCCGCCCTCCGCTAGGGGACGCGCTACAGGACCCTCATGAACGCTTCCACGCATCTCGCTGCTGCGGCGCTGATCGTTGCGACCGCGACGCTGTCGGCCGCACAGGACCGGGACAAGCCGGACGCGGGCGCCGGCCCGCCGACCATCGCCGAGCGGACGAAGGGCTTCCAGAAGATCGACGGCTTCCTGCCGCTCTACTGGCAGCCCTCGAGCGGCCGGCTGCTGATGGAGATCGGGCGGTTCAACCACGAGATGCTCTACCAGGTATCGCTGCCGGCCGGCCTCGGGTCCAACCCAGTGGGGCTCGATCGAGGGCAACTCGGCGACTCCGCCGTCGTGTTCTTCGACCGCGTCGGCCAGAAGATCCTGCTGACCGAGCCGAACTACCGCTATCGTGCGCTGACCGCCAACGCGGCGGAGCGGCGCGCGGTGGACGAGTCGTTCGCGCGATCGGTCCTCTGGGGGTTCAAGGTTGACGCCGAGGAGGGCGGGCGCGTGCTCGTCGATGCCACCGCCTTCTTTCTGCGGGACGCGCACGGCGTGACCGATCGCCTGCGCGCCACTGAGCAGGGGCGCTATCGCCTCGATGAAAGCCGCAGCGCGCTCTACATGGACCGCACCAAGGGCTTCCCGCGCAACACCGAGGTGGAGGCCTCCCTTACCTTCACCACCGAGGAGGTGCCGGGTCCGCTCGTGCGCCAGACCACGCCCAATCCGGCGGCGATCACGCTGCGGGAGCACCACTCCTTCATCGAGCTTCCCGACGCGGGCTACACGCCGCGCCGGCTCGACCCGAGGGCGCCGTCGTTCGGCGTCGAGTTCTACGACTACGCCTCACCCGTCAGCGAGCCGATCGAGAAGCGCTGGATTTCCCGGCACCGGCTGCAGAAGAAGGACCCTGCCGCCGCGATCTCCGATCCGGTCGCCCCGCTCGTGTACTACGTGGACAACGGCGCCCCCGAGGCGATCCGCGCGGCGCTCATCGACGGCGCCTCCTGGTGGAGCCAGGCGTTCGAGGCCGCCGGCTTCCGCAACGCCCTCCAGGTCCGCGTGCTGCCCGCCGACGCGGACCCGATGGACGTGCGTTACAACATGATCAGCTGGGTGCACCGATCGACCCGCGGCTGGTCCTATGGCGGCGGGATCACCGATCCGCGTACCGGCGAGATCATCAAGGGCAACGTGACCCTCGGATCGCTGCGCGTCCGGCAGGATTACCTGATCGGCATCGGCCTGACGCCGGCGTACGCCTCGGGCGCCGACGGAGACGGCGCGTGCCTGCTCGGGCTGTCGCCTGAGGCGGACTACCTCGTGCCGCAGGACGTCCCGGCCGACGTCACCGCCATGGCCCTGGCGCGCATCCGCCAGCTGGCCGCGCACGAAGTCGGACACACGCTCGGCTTCGCCCACAACTTCGCCGCCAGCAGCTACGGGCGCGCCTCCGTCATGGACTATCCCGCCCCCTGGGTGGACATCAAGGGTGGACGCCTGGATCTCTCCAACGCCTATGCGACCGGCATCGGCACGTTCGACAAGTTCGCCGCGCGGTTCGCCTACAGCCAGTTCGCGCCGGGCGTGGACCAGGCGCAGGCGCTCGAGGCGATCCTGCGGGACGGCGTCGCCAACGGCATGCTCTTCATCTCCGATGCGGACGCGCGTCCACCCGGCTCGGCGCATCCCCTCGCCAGCCTGTGGGACAACGGGAGCGATCCCGTCGCCACGCTGAAACACGAGATGGAAGTCCGCCGTATCGGGCTCTCGACCTTCGGGCTCCGGAACATCCCCGTGGGGACGCCGCTCTCGGAGCTCGAACGGCAGCTCGTGCCGCTCTTTCTCCATCACCGCTATCAACTGCAGGCCGCTGCCAAGTCGGTCGGCGGCATCTACTTCACCTACGCCGTCCGCACTCCCGAGGGACCCCATCCCGCGAGGGTCGCTGAGCTTGTCCCGGCGGACCAGCAGCGCGCGGCGCTCGCCGCCATTCTCTCGACGCTCTCGCATCACGAGCTCCGGGTCTCCGAGCGCGTGCTCGACCTGCTTCCACCACCGGCGTTCGGCTACGGCGGAGGGACCGCCGAACCCTTCACCCGCCGCGGCGACTCGACATTCGACCCTGTCGCGGCGGCCGGCATCGCGGCGGACCTGGCCGTGAGCGCCCTGCTCCAGCCCGTGCGCGCCGCGCGGCTCGTGGCCCAGCAGGCTCGCGGGACGCGCGCGCCGGGCCTGGCCGAAGTTGTCATGGGGCTCATCGCGGCCACCTGGAGATCGCGCACCGCTCCCGACTCCTACGGCCGCGCGCTGCAGCACGAGGTCCAGAACCTCGTCGTGACACGTCTGAAGGATCTCGCGTCGAATGCCGACGCGTCGCCAGCCGTCCGGGCGGAAGCTGCCGCCGGCCTTCGGCAGATTCTCGGCGTCGCCCGCCTCGCCGGCTCCGCCCACGCGGCCGGGGCGCGCGACGACATCGAACGGTTCCTGAAGCGTCCCGAGCCAGCGGAGAAACGCACGCCCCCGTTGACCCCTCCCGCCGGTGAACCGATTGGCGGACGCGCCCACTGATGGACACCGCCTTCATCACGCTCGACGACATCCGGGCCGCCGCACTCCGGATCGCGCCGATGGCGCGCGTCACCCCGCTCCTCGATGCCGCCGACGCCGCCGGCCGGCCGCTGCGGCTCAAGTGCGAGCACATGCAGCCGGGGGGCGCCTTCAAGATCCGCGGCGCGTACAACATGATCGCCCAGCTAACGGCCGACGAGCGCCGGCGCGGCGTCATCACGTACTCCTCCGGCAATCACGGCAAGGCGATGGCGCTCGCGGCCAACGCCCTCGACGCCCCCGCCGTCGTCGTCATGCCCACCACCGCCCCGCAGATCAAGGTTGACGCGGTGCTGGCGCTCGGCGCCGAGCTGATCCTCGACGGAACGACCTCGCTGGACCGTCAGCGACGCGCCGAGGCGGAAGCGGCCGCACGCGGACTGACCATCGTGCCGCCGTTCGATCACCGCTGGATCATCGCGGGGCAGGGGACGGCCGGTCTCGAGATCCTGGCGCAGTGTCCCGATGTCACGACCGTACTGGTCCCGGTCGGAGGCGGTGGGCTGGCGGCGGGCGTCGCGGCCGCGATCAAGCTGTCGCGCCCGGACGTACGGGTGATCGGGGTCGAGCCGGCAGGCGCCGCCGCGATGCGGGCGTCGCTCGACGCCGGACAGGCGGTCACGCTGGAGCGCACGCAGAGCATCGCCGACGGCCTCATGGCGGTCCGTCCCGGAGACCTCACGTTCGCGCACGTGCGTCAGTTCGTGGACGCCGTGATCACGGTGGAAGAGGACGAGATCGCCGGCGCGGTCCTGTGGCTCACCGACCGGATGTCGATACGCGCGGAGCCCTCCGGGGCCGCCACCGTGGCGGCGGCGCTGGCGGGACGGGGCGGGGACGGCGTGGTGGTCGCGATCGTCAGCGGCGGGAACGTCAGCGGCGAGCGGATCGACGAGCTGCGCCGCACCTATGTGCCCGGCGGCTGTTAACCTTCGCGTCCCGGCTGCGTAATAGCTGTGTGAGGAGTCTTGTCACGCATGATGCACACAGCCATTCGCCGCACGCTCGTCGTCTTTTTGGCATTCGCGACCCTCGTGGGGTCTGCGGGCACCGGTGAGACCGCGCAGCGCCCGCAGGGAGCCGCCCCCGCCAGGCCTGCGGCACGGGCGACCGTGCCCGCCGAATCGGCGCCGCCCGCGCCGGCACTTCATGAAGAGCAGCGCGCAGAACAGACGCGGGACCAGCTCGAACGGCTCTTCGACAACTACCCTCCAGCCGTCGCGCGTGTCTTCAAACTCGACCCGACGCTGATGCGTAATCCGGACTACCTGGCACCTTATCCGCTGCTCGCCGGGTTCCTGGCGGAGCATCCAGAGGTCGCGCACAATCCCGGGTACTTTCTCGAGAACATCCACAACCAGACCTATAACGACCCAGGTCGCCGCGACCGCGAAGACATGCTCGGCGTGCTCGCCGGCATCGGCGTTTTCCTCGCCTTTCTCGTCGTGACCAGCGTTCTCGTGTGGCTCGTGCGGCTCGTGGTGACGCACCGGCGCTGGAACCGGCTGTCGAAAGTGCAGTACGAGACGCACACCAAGCTGCTCGATCGGTTCACGTCCAACGACGAGTTGCTCGCATACGTGCAGACGCCGGCCGGCCGGCGATTCCTCGAAGCGGCGCCGATTCCCATGCAGGAGGCCCAGCCGTCGATTGCCGCCCCGCTCTCCCGCATCCTCTGGTCCGTACAGGCGGGCATCATCCTGGCGATTCTCGGGTTCGGTCTGTTCCAGGTCAGTCGGCGATTCGGCAACGAGCTTGGGCAGGTCTTCATCGTGGCAGGCATTCTGACGCTGGCGCTGGGCGTCGGGTTCGTCATCTCGGCCATTGCCGCCTATGCGCTCTCGCGCAAGCTGGGGCTCCTCGACAGGCCCGTCGAAGAACATGCGTGATGTGACGCTGTCCGACATCGAACGGCTTCGCGCCCAGGCCATCGACGCGGACGCGGTGTTCGAGATGGACGAGGATGCGTTCCGTGCGTTCTACGACCGCACGGCGCGGCCGCTCTGGGCGTACCTGTCCCGTATGACCGGCAGCGGAGATCTTGCGGACGATCTGCTGCAGGAGTCCTACTACCGGTTTCTTCGCGCGAACGCCGAGCACCAGGGCGAGGCCCACCGCCGGAACTCGCTGTTCCGCATCGCCACGAATCTGGCGCGGGACGGCCGGCGCCGCGGGCGTCAGGCCCACCTCGTCGCGCTCCCGGAAAAAGACGACGGCACGCCGGAGCTGCGGGCGCCCGGCGATGCC
>JANPJN010000306.1:0-3831 GCA_031425515.1 Acidobacteriota bacterium
CAAAAGGTCCAGCAGGCTGCGATGCAAGCAGGTAGCGGTGTGCTGTATGGGACAGCGTTACTACGGCGTTCGAAGTACGGTCATACCCAGGGCAATTGACCGGCCAACTCGGCCGGCTAGTCGTACGCGCTGCGGAATTTCCGGCACCAGGTGGAGAAATTCCACAAGCCCAGCCCAGCAGCGAGTTGAACCCGCGAAAAGGACGCTTGTTTTGACACCTCCCTGGGGGGTGTCGATGGCGTCTTTCTTGCCCCTTAGAGGACCGAACATCACGTGGTACGAACGGTTGCACTCTCAATCGTGCTGACACTGGCAGTCGGGCCTAACACTGCGCTGCTGTGTCGGGTTTGGTGTCACTCATCGACGACCAGCTCGAGCGCGTCCCACCATGGAATGCCCGCCGCCGCCCCGAGCACACACCACCACGGTGAGCCCGTCGCTTCGAGCGCATCCGGCTACAGGAACGCCGCCGTCTCTAGTGTGATGACCGCGGGCAACACCTGCCCTGACTGCGATAACGCTGGCTTCGGCGCCGTGCAAATTCTCCGAGAGGATGGACGACGCAGCGTCTCTGCCCTGGATTCGCTTCAAACGATTCTGGTCCCTCGCTATCAGTTCGCTCCTTCGACCACCCACTCGCGCCCACAGCACGAGCCTGGGCGTGAGTGGACACTCGAAGATCGCCATCTCCCATCCGTTCTGCGCGTCTAACCCGCCACTGCGGGCCGCTCTGCGTCTAGTCGAACCCTTGCGGCGCCGTCCCCCAAGAAACATTTCCGTAGTAGCTGTGCGCGAGCTGACGCACATCGTCTGCAACGGCAGGTTCGTGTGACTACGGTCACGAGAGAAGTTGGTCCGTCATGAAAAGGTTCCAGATCCGCTCACGATTGCTTCCTGCGCTCTCATTCGTGTTGGTCGCGGGCAGCACCGCAGCACAAGACAGATCCCCCGCACTTCTGAACACGCTCGAGGTGCAGCAGCTCGTCAAGCGGGCAGAGCCGGGCGGGAGAACAGGGGCGCTGACGCCCACCGTTCAGGAGCTCAACGCCCTGGCGGCCAAAGCGAGCACACCTGCGGATCACCACAGTCTCGAGGCGTACTTCCTGACGTTGGCGAAGCGGTATACCGCGAACGCCACCGAGCACGCCGCGACAGCGAATACGTACCGCGGCACGAAGATCGCGCAGGCGGCCGTGCATTGCGACAGTCTGGTCAGACTGTCGAAAGCGGCAGCCAAGGAGGCCACGGATGCTGCCTCGATGCACAAGCAGCTCGCCAGCGTCGCCCGGTAACCATCGAGTCCGCTCACTCGAGCCGGCGATGCCGCTGGCCCGTGCTGAGAGGCTTGAAGCAATGCGGTGATCAAGATGCCACGTTCCACAGGTCGTCGACTCGCTCTTCTCCTGACGGTTGCGGCGATGCTCATTCCGATCCCGTTGGCAGCCCAGACAACGCCTGCACTCCCGTCGCCGCTCAGTCTGGCGGACGTGATTCGCCTGGCAAGCGAGAGAAGAGACGAGATCCAGGCCGCGCGGGCGCGCATGCGTGCGGGTGAGGCACGGCCCGCTATCGTCTCAGCCCTCGCCGACCCGATGATCTCGCCCTCGCTCGATCACAAGCCGTTCATGATGAGCGGCGCCGACTACAGCGTAACGATCGAACAAGGGATTCCGCTGTCCGGGATCCGCGGCCACCGTCGCGCCTCAGCGCTGGCGGATCTCGACCGGCTTCGCGCGGACGCGAACCGGACAACGCTGGACGTGGGAGTGCAGGCCGCCAATGCCTTCCTCATGCTGCAGGAGCGACGCCGAACGTCGGCACTGGTCACCGAACAGATCGGTTTCGCGCGGGACGTCGTGACCGCTGCGAACGCACGGTACGCGGGCGGCACAGCTCCCCAAGCCGACGTGCTGCGCGCCGAAGTCGAGGTGGCGCGGCTGGAAGCGCTCGCGAAGGCGCTCGTCGGGGAAATACGAGGCGCGGAGGCGATGCTCAATGCGAGCGTCGCTCTGGACGTCGACCTGCCAGTGCCCGCACTCGTCCCACTCGCATTCGCGCTGCCCATTCCTGCCTGGGCTGCCATTGAGACAGCACTGACCTCGCGGCCCGAACTGGTGGCCGGACGCGCCGAGATTGCGCGCGCCGAGGCGGAGGTGCTGGTGATGCGCGACATGTACCGCCCGATGGCGACCATCCGCACCGGGCCAGCCTACACGATGGCCGAGGGCCGAGGCTGGATGGCGATGGTGGGCGTCAGCCTTCCGATCTGGCGCGGGAAACTGCGCGCCGGTGTCGCCGAAGCGCAGGCGATGCGCGCCATGTCCGAAGCGGACGTGCAGGCGATGACCCGGATGATCGAGGGCGACGCGGCGGTCGCCGTCAACCAGCTCCAGGCCGCCCGCGATCGGCAGACGGCGCTTACCGGCGACGTGCTGCCGCGCGCGCGCATGGTGATCGAACCGGCCGTCGCGGGGTACGCCTCGGGCCAGTTGCCGCTCGTCAGCGTGATTGAAGCCGTGCAGGCGCTGTGGCTGGTCCAGTCCGACCTGATTGCGGCTGACACCGAGCTTGGTCTTGTATGGGCGCGCCTGGGGCGCGCGATTGGATCGTACGAGGCACTCATCAAATGACACCCTTCACCAGACTTCACCGATTCGCCGCGCCCATGGCCGCTGTCGTGGTGGCGGCCGCGGTGTTCACCGTCACCCTGTGGGCGCAACACTCCCGCGAGGCGTGGCCATTCGCGCCACGCGCACAGCCGGCCCAGATGGCCATGCCGACCGCTGTCGCGACCACAGGCTCCGGATCGACTCACGACCGCGTGCCGATCGACGTCACCACGTCGACGCTTCAGCAACTCGACATTCGCCTCGAGGTGGTCACGCGCGAATCGCTGACGGAGGAGGTCCGCGCCGTCGCCACGGTCGTGCCGGACGAATCACGGATCTCGCACGTGCACACTCGGGTGTCGGGATGGGTCGAACAACTCGACGTCAACACCACGGGCGAGATGGTACGCACGGGCCAGCCGCTCGCACGCATTTTCTCCCAGGAACTCTTCTCGTCCCAGACTGAGTACTTGGCCATCCGAAAGACGACGTCGGCCTCGGGCATCACGAGCGTCGTGGTCGCCGGCGGTCGCACGCGCCTGACCGTCCTCGGGATGACGTCGGCGGACATCGACGCGATCGAGGAGACCGGCGAACCGAAGCGCCTGTTCACCGTGGCCGCGCCCAGAAGTGGCGTGGTCGTGAACCGAGGCGTCACGGTAGGCACCTCCGTGGACCCGTCGACAACGCTCCTTACGATTGCGGACCTGTCGCGCGTGTGGATTCTGGCCGAAGTGCCGGAAGCGAACATTCCAGCGGTGCGCGTCGGCACGCTGGCGCAGCTCGAATTCCCGGCCTCCGGCCGCGCGCCGTTTTCGGCGCGTATCGACTTCGTCTATCCAACCCTCACAGAACGCACCCGCACCCTACGTGTCCGCCTCTCAGCGGCGAACCCCGGCGGAACCCTCAGACCTGGACTCTACGGCACCGTCGCCTTTGAATCGGCCGGAGCCCGGGCGATCACCGTTCCCCGTGACGCGGTGGTCGACACAGGGTTACAGCAGCACGTCTTTGTTGCCACCGGCGATCGGTTCGAACCGCGAGCGGTCACGCTTGGCGTGCAGTTGGCCGACCGCGTCGAAGTCCGCACCGGCTTGAAGGAAGGTGAGCGCGTCGTTGCCGCGGGCGTGTTCCTGCTCGATTCCGAAAGCCGGTTGCGCGCCACGGGCGGCGCCGGCGGGCACGGCGGACATGGGGCACCAGCCGCCACTCAGAAAGCGCC
>JANPJN010000307.1:0-3940 GCA_031425515.1 Acidobacteriota bacterium
GACCGGCGCATCCAGGGCGTCGTCCTGGGCGCGCTGGGGATCGTCGCGCTGCTGGTGTCGGCGCTCGGCATCTACGGCGTCATGGCGCTCATGGTCACGGAACGGAACCGCGAGATCGCGATCCGCAAGGCGCTCGGCGGGTCCAACGCGGCGGTCCGGCGGCTCGTGCTCGGCAGCGGCCTCAGGCTCGCGTCAGTCGGACTGGTCGGGGGAACCGTGCTCGCTCTGGCGCTCACGACGTTTCTCTCGTCGATTTTCTACGGCGCGCGCGCGTTCGACCTGCGGGTGATCGGCCTGACGTCGGCCCTTCTCTGCACCGTCGCGCTGGCGGCGTCCTGGTGGCCCGCGCGGGCAGCGGTTCGAATCGACCCCATGGCCGTGCTCAAACGGTGAGCTGGCGCGGTTTGTTCGTCGAGCGCGGTCGCCGATCTTCAGCCTTCGCCATCCGGCCCATGCCTTACGTGCTCGGCGGTGCGCTGGCGGCGGCGATGCTCGCCGCTCTCCCTCCAGTCGTCGCCGGTTCCGCATCCCTCGTGGGTCCGATCGCGGCGGGCCCCGGAGCCACAATGGCGGAGCGGGTGCGGACGCTCACGCGCGCATCGCGATGGACCCGCGTGGCCGTCGTGCCGCTCGGTTTCCCGGCGCATCATCCACAGGGGATGGTCAAGGTGGGCGGCGCCTTCTACCTCTCGTCGGTAGAGGTCACCGTCGCGACCCGGCGCCTGGCGGCGCCTGCCGGCGGAGTTGACCGGGATGCCGGCGAAGGCATCGGGCATCTCTTCAAGTTCGACGAGAGCGGCCGGCTGCTGGCCGACCTGAAGATCGGCGAAGGCGCGGTGTATCACCCGGGCGGCATCGACTTCGACGGCCGGGATCTCTGGGTGCCGGTGGCGGAGTATCGCCCCGACAGCCGCTCGATCGTCTACCGCGTCGATCCACGGACGATGGGTGCGACGGAGGTGTTCCGGTTCGGCGATCACATCGGGGCGATCGTCCACAACACGGATGACCGCACGCTCCACGGCGTCAGCTGGGGGTCGCGGCGCTTCTATCGCTGGACGCTCGGCCGTGACGGCCGCGTGACGAATGCCGGCCGGAGGCCGGATGCCCTCCGCACGGCCAATCCGTCGCACTACGTCGATTATCAGGACTGCAAATACGCCGGTGCGCGGCAGATGCTGTGCACCGGGGTGACCGAGATCCGCGCGTCGCCGGATGCGGGGCCGTTCAGGCTGGGCGGCCTGGATCTCGTGGACCTGAGGGACGGCCGACCGCTGCACCAGGTGCCGGTGCTGCTCTGGACCGCGTCGGGGCTGGACATGACGCACAATCCCGTCTGGATCGAGCCGCACGGCGCCGGGCTGCGCGCATACTTCGTTCCGGAGGACAACGCCTCCACGCTCTACATCTACGACGTGGGCACGTAGCTCCCGACACCAGGAGACGCCAGCACTGATGGATCAGCACACGCTCGCCACCGGCTTCCTCTGGTTTCTCGCGTTCCTGTTCTCGACGACCGTGCACGAGGCGATGCACGCGCTGGCGGCGCTACGCGGCGGCGACCCCACGGCGTATCACGGCGGCCAGGTTTCGCTCTCGCCGGTTCCGCACGTCAAGCGGGAGCCTATCGGCATGCTGGTCGTCCCGCTGCTGACGGCGCTCACCCAGGGATGGGCGATCGGGTGGGCCAGCACGCCGTACGACCCGCGCTGGGCGGCGCGCTATCCGAAGCGCGCGGCCCTCATGGCGGCGGCCGGTCCAGCGGGAAACCTCGGGATTGCGCTGGTGGCGTTCGTGCTGATCAAGATCGGCCTGGCGGCCGGCTGGTTCATTGCACCCGAGAGCGTCTCGTTCGAGCACCTCGTCGCGTCGCCATCCGGCGACGGCGAGACGTTCGCGGGGGAGATCCTGTCGATCCTGCTGACGCTGAACCTGCTCCTCTGCGTGTTCAACCTGATTCCGCTCCCGCCGCTCGACGGCGCGTCGGTGATGGGTCTCTTCCTGCCCGCACGCGCGGCAGTGAAGGTGCAGGAGCTGAGCCACTCGCCCATCTTCCAGCTGGCCGGCCTGGTGATCGCGTGGCGGGTGTTCCCGCTGGTCGTCCCGCCGCTCTTCTTCTTCCTCCTGCGCGCCGTGCACTCGTAGCGTCACGGCGCTGTGCGCGGCGTGACGCGCCCGCGCGCAGCGGGGGAACCGCTAATCCAGCATGCCGTCGCGCTCAGGCTCGGGCAGCCAGAAGCTCGCCACCAGTCCCACGGCGTAGACCAGAAACGACACCGCCGCCGCGGCGTAGGCCATGTGGTGCATCGCGGTCGGCCCCGGCATGCTCCCCGCGAGCGTGGTCGTCAGCAGCGCCGCCGACGTCCCGATCATGCGGCCGCCGACGTTCGCGGCGAAGCTCTCGCCGGTGCCGCGCAGGTGCGTGGGGTACACCTTCGGCATGTAGTTCCCCCAGAAGCTGAACTGGGCGATGGTGCAGAGGCCGGCGAAGAAGATCCCCCACTTGGCCCATTCCAGCGGCTGGCTCGGCGCCAGGAGAAAGACCAGCGGGACAATGATGAGGCCGGGGATCTGGAAGATCCGGATGAGCGACCGCCGGGTCATCAGCCGTACCGCGAGCAGCGCGAGCAGGACGCGCCCGGCGAGCCCGCCGAACTCCTGGAACGACTGCACGGCGCTCACCGCCTGCTGCCGTCCGGCAGCCGACAGGGTGCGAACGTCCTCGAGACCCGGCGCAATCTGCTGCGGCATCTGCTGGATGGCGCCGAAGGCCGCCCCGAAGCTGCACGCGAACATCAGCGTCGTCACGATCGTGGTCCGGCGCAGTCGCGGCGCGAACAGCTCCGCGATGCTGGGCCGCTTGAGCGTGCCGGCCGCCTTCTTCTCGCGCCACTTCGGGGACTCCGGCAGGAACGGCCGGATGATGATGAGCGGGATGGCCGGAATGATCCCGGACATGAGCGTGTACCGCCAGGGCTCGTGGCCGCCCTGGATGGCCGGCAGGTCGTTGGCGTGCCCGACGATGAAGTAGTACATCGCGGTCACCATCACGCCGCCGATCGACCCGAACGCCTGCGTCCAGCCGAGAACCTTTTCGCGCTGCTTCGGATCGTCGAACAGCTCCGCGAGCCATGCGGTCGCGGCGACGAACTCGACGCACACGCCGATGAAGGTCGTGGACCGGAGCACCAGCAGCCAGGGCAGACTCGTCGCAAAGCCCGCCGCGAACGCGGAGAAGGCGTAGAGCAGGATGCTCCACGTGAGCACGCGGCGGCGCCCGAGCACGTCGGTCAGGTATCCGCCGAGCAGGCCGAAGATGCCGCCGCAGACCGCCGGCACGTAGAACATCAGCCCCAGCCAGCGCCGGTATTCCGGGCTGCCGAACTCGAGCCCGCCCAGCTGCGTGAGTGCCGGACGGTTGATCAGCGGAAACATGAGCAGCTCGTAGGTGTCGAACGCGAAGCCAATGGCCGCGATGACACAGATGAGCCACTGGACCGGCGTGAGTCTGCTGGGAGTCGGCATGTCTGATGGATCCTTTTTCGAGGTGGTAGAGTTTACAGCAGATGGTTCCGTTCGACTTTCAGCTTTCGACGCGTATCGTCTTTGGCCAGGGCGCCATTGAACGGCTTGGGCATCTGGCGCGTGGCCTGGGCTTCAAACGGACGCTGCTGGTGGCCGATCCCGGGGTCGTCGCGGCCGGCTACGTGGGCGATGCGCTGCAGCACCTGGAGTCGGCGTCCATCAGCGTCCTGCCCTTCCACGATTTCGGGCAGAACCCGGACAGCGACATGGTCGAAGCGGGCCGGCGCGTCGCCGCGGAGGACGCCGCCATCGATTCGATCATCGGCCTCGGAGGCGGCAGCTCGATCGACTGCGCGAAAGGGATCAACTTCGTCCTGACCAATGGCGGCACGATCGCCGACTATCGCGGCTACGG
>JANPJN010000308.1:0-2691 GCA_031425515.1 Acidobacteriota bacterium
CAGGACGACGTCGAACACCACACGCGCGTCGTAGCGTGACGGCGTGACACCGGCCGCCCCGATGAAGTCCACCAGCACGTGCTCGTGCATCAGCGTGATGCCGAGCTGGTCCGGTGACACCGGCCCGGTGACGGTTTCCAGGCGTCCCCCGGTCCGCTGCGGTGTGAGGCGGGCGGCGCAACCGGAGGCCACGATGCCGGCGGCCCCGGCGATCCATGCGCGCCGCGACAGCGGTCTGCCGATTGTCATGCGTGCACCGGCGGACCGTCCGCAGGCGAAGCCGGCTGTGCCGGCGACCACGGGCAATGAGCCACCGGGTTACTGCGGCTTGCCAAGGGCTCCCACCCACTCGGGGACTCGCGGGCCGACAGCCGAGATCTTCCTGCCGAGCGTCGTTGCCGTGCGCGACAGCCACGAGCCACCGGGGCCCGCGAACGTGTCCGCGCGGTCGTACGCGGAGTCCTTCATTGCCTCCTCCAGCGTGATGAACTGGTAGCCGCGGGCGCGCATGCGCGCAATGGACTCCCGAAGGCTGACCGAGTTCAGCTCGTTGCAGTGGATCAGGAGGATCTGCGGGATCTCGCGACCGAAGACCTCGAGCGCGGCCTGCTCGGCGTAGTCGAAGCCCGCATCGATCTGCGCGAGATACGCCTCCTTGATCCGGGCCGCGACCTCCGGCGCGCCGGCCCTGAGCTGCTGGCGATACGCGCCCGCGAACGTGTAATCGGCATAGTCCACGGTCACCGGCGCGACCCGGTACTGCCGCTCCTCGAGAAAGGTCACGATCGCCTGGTGCGTCTCGGGCGTCGTCCCCGAATGCAGGTACGGATAGCGGAACCACACGAGCCGCCGGCCCCGCTGCTCCATCAGCGCTCGCGTAATCACCTCACCCTTGACCACATCGTCCGTGAACTGCCGCAGCGGGACGCTGTTCAGGCTCGGATGTGAGTACGTGTGGTTCCCGAGCTCGAACCCGGCGTCGAGCCACCGATCGAGCACCGCGACTCTGGCGTCCCGCTGACCGGGGACGTTGAGCTGGCGTTCATTGACGAAGATCGTTGCCTGCACATTCTCGGCGTCCAGGGCGCCCAGGAGACCTGTGGACACCCGCTCGAAATTCGGGAGGTCCGTCAGCTCGCCGACCACGGGTCCGTCATCGATCGTGATCGCGACACGCCGCGTGCCGGGGGCGCCGGCCTGGAGCAGGACGAGCAGCAGGAGGCCGGATACCGTGTGTGTCAGCATTCTGGAACCGTCCTCCTAGACTTTCTCCGGAAGGACATACGGCGCGCGATAAGCGCGACCCAGCAGCCGGTCGGCCTCGTCGTCGCCGACAAAACGCTCGGTCGCCGCATCGAAGGTCAGCGATCGTCCCACCCGATAGGAAATATTGGCGAGGTGGCAGAGCGTCGTCGAGAGATGGCCCTCCTCGATCGGTGCCCTCAGCTTCGCGGCGGAGTGTGACCGGACGCCTTCGATGAAGTTCGTGAAGTGCGACTGCCCTTCATCGGTCGTGTCGTCGGCGGTCAGTGTAGGACCAGCCTGACTTTTGGCTCCGAGGTAGACCTGTGCTTTGTCGGCATCCACTCTCATCCAGCCTTCTGAGCCGAAGATGAAGATGCCCTGTGACTCGATCGGACCGGTGAAGCGGTTGCGCATATCGCAGTGCAGCTCGGTCCCGTCGGCGTACTTATAGGTGGCGTACTGCGTCGTCGGAGTGGCCTGCGCGGTCGGACGGCCTGCCTCCTGGAGGCCGCCGGTGCAGAACGCCGTGCGCGGATGCTCCTGTTTCCCGAGCAGCCACCGGACAGCGTCGAGCGAGTGCACGGCCGTGTTGCCGACATCGCTCGTGCCGTACTCCCAGAACCAGTGCCAGTGGTAGTGGAAGTGGTTCTCGTTGAACTCCCGGTTCGGTGCGGGCCCAAGCCAGAGGTCGTAGTTGACGCCGGACGGCACCGGGGCGTTCGCGACCACGGCAATCGGGTCCCTCAGGCGATAGATGATGGTTCGGCCGGAGTAGAGCTGTCCCAGGCCCCCGTCGCGGAGAAAGCGCCCCGCCTTGCCGAGCACGGCATCACTGCGTCGCTGCGTGCCCACCGCGACCACCCGGCCGTAGCGGCCGGCCGCTTCAATCATGCGCCGGCCTTCGACGATGTTGTGGCTGAGGGGTTTTTCGACGTACACATCCTTTCCCGCCTGGCAGGCCCAGATGGTCATCAGGGCGTGCCAGTGATCGGGAGCCGCGATCGTGACGGCATCGACGTCCGGGTTCTCCAGCACTCGCCGGAAGTCGGTCTCCGTCTTCGGGTCGCCGCCCCAGCGACTCCTGGCCAGCGGCAGCGACGTGCCGAAGTGACGCTCGTCGATATCGACGACGTGGCTGATGCGGACGTTTGGAATGCGCGACAGGTGCTCGTAGTGGTCCAGTCCGCGTCCGCGTGCGGTCCAGGTCGGATGGCCTTTGGTCTCACCGCGGAACCCGATGATGGCCACATTGACCGTCTCGTTCGGGCTCGCCTGCGCGCGAGCGCGACCCGGGAGGGCGGCGACCAGCCCCGCCGTGGCCGCCGCAGTGCGGGAGAGAAAATGACGACGATTCATCAGCGGGCTCCGTTTCGAGTGCCGGGTATCCTGGGCATGAGCACAACGTCGCTGGCGGAGAGATACAGGCCGCTCCGGCCTACAGCCTCC
>JANPJN010000309.1:0-4799 GCA_031425515.1 Acidobacteriota bacterium
GGGAGCGGAAACGCGTTGAAAAACGCCGATGCGAGGTAGTAGTTCAGGCTGTTGGTGACGCGGGCGCGCGCCGGCTGCCCGTCCGGATGGAAGTGCGCCGCGAAGAATTCCTTCGCCATCGCCGGGGCCACCCGATAGCGCCAGCGGGGCGGCAGGGCCTGCAGGATCATCGGGGCATCCAGGTGGCTCTGGTGGTTGGCGGCGAAGATCACGGGTCCGCCCGCGGCGTCCAGATGCTCGAGCCCGGCGACCTCCAGCGACACGAACACCCGGCCGAGCGGCAGGATCCAGGTCGGGAGGCTGACCCGGCGAAGTGCCGACACGATCGGCGATCGGTTCCAGGCGGGAAACTCGAAGGGGTCGGCCGCGACCACCGCATCGGTGGCCGCGCCGGCCTCGATCGGCCGGGCGAGCGCCTCGAGGTCGGCCACCGTGCGTGCGGCGGCAAACCGGGTTTCATCCACGGTGACCTGCATCGCCTCTTCGATCGCCATCATCAGCTCGACGCGCTCGAGCGAGCTCAGGCCGAGATCGTCCACGGTCGTGTCCGGCGCGAGTGTCCGGCCCGGCGCGAACCGCTGGAGGACCGAGGCCACTGATCGATCGGACGCCGCCTGCCTGGGCGCGACCCCCGCCGCGGATCCCGAGAGCCAGTCGCGCAGTTCGCGGCGCTTCAGCTTGCGCGTGCCCTCCGTCCGCGGCAGCTCCGGCCCTCTCCAGCGCGTCGCGGCGCGCACCTTCTGATGATCCTGAAGCTGCGCGTTCGCCGTCCGCATGACCTCTTCGAGATCCGTGTCCAACGCCGCCACCACGACCGCGTGCACCCGCTCCGCATGCGACCCGGGCGCCGTCAGCCCCACGACCGCCGACTCCGCGACCCCCGGCACACCGTTCAGCACGCGCTCGACATCCTCCGGAAACACGTTCAGACCGTCGGAGGTGACGATCATCTCTTTCTTGCGTCCGCGGATACGCAGCTGACCCTTGTCGTCGAGCTCGCCGATGTCGCCGGTGTGGAACCACCCGTCCACGAATGACGCCCGCGTCTCGGCCGGCGCCTTGTAATAGCCGGTCGTGACGTTCTCCCCCCGCACCAGGATCTCCCCGTCGTCCGCAATCCGCACTTCGACCCCGGCGATCGGCTTGCCGACGGCTCCGCGGGCCGCGCGGAGCGGATGGTTCAGCGTCACGATTGGCGCGGTCTCGGTCAGGCCGTATCCCTGAATCACCAGAAAACCAAGCCGTCCCCAGAACGCCTCGAGCTCGGGGTCGAGCGGCGCGGCGCCGACGACCATCGCCCAGAACTTGAAACCGAACAGCCGGTGGATCCGGCGGAACGTCCACCACCGCCTGGCCCAGTGCATGGCGACCGGCGCGGTCGCAGCCTCGGGCGCGACCCGCAGCACGTGCTCGCGCAGCACCTCCAGGATCTTCGGCACGCACACCAGCACGGACACGCGGCGCTCGCGGATCTGGCGAACGATGTCTTCCGGCGCATAACTGCGCGTGAAGACCACGACCCCCGGCAGCATCGGAGGAATGAACGTCGCCATCGCCTGGCCGAACATGTGGCTGAGCGGCAGCAGGTTCAGGAACCGGATCGGCAGGAACGGTTTCGCCCACTTCCGGTACTTCGCCATCTCGCGCTCGATCGGGACGATGTTCGCGAGGATGTTGCGATGGGTGATGACGACCCCCTTCGGCTCGGCCGTCGCGCCGGAGGTGAAGATGATCTCGGCGGTGTCGTCCGGCGTCGGCTCGACGAGGGGATGATGCACGGCCGGGCGGGCGCCGGTTCGCGGGCGCAGCCCGGCCAGGTTCCACACCGGCCGTCCGGCGGGGATCGCGGAGGCGTCCACGGTGTCGCCGACGAGCACCGCGCGGGCCTCCACGATCTGCGCAACGCGATCGAGAAACGCCGGCGACGCCCGGTAGTCGATCGGCACGAGGACGACCCCTTCGAGCAGGCACCCCCACAGCGCCACCACCCATTCGGCACGGTTCTCGCTCCAGATGGCCACCGCGGCCTCGCGGCCGATGCCCTCCGCGCGCAACCTCTCGGCGAACATGCCGGCCGCCGCCATGACCTCTCCGTACGAGTACGACCAGCTCCGATACCCGTCGTCGTAGACGATGAACTCGGAGGGGAGCGTGGAGATGTCGGCGTGGAAGTCGATGAGCGTGCGCCGCGGCATTCGGGTGAATTATGATGGCAAACCCATGTCGCTTCCGCCGGTTTTTGCCGCCAGCGCGCTGTACGACAGCCTTCTCCAGGCGGCGCTGCGTCAGTTCTTCAGCCGCGCGACGTTCGAGACCGAGCCGATTCCGTCGCTGTCGTCCGACGGACGGCTGGCGATCGAGCCGACGAGCGACCCTTCCGTGCTGTCGGTCCGATGGTTCGGATCGCGCCACGTCCTGCACGTGCCGGCGAAGCGGCCGTTCACGGCGCACGAGGTGCGGCTGGCGCGGGCGATCGGCACAGTGCTCGCGGCGCGGTACCGCGCGATTTTCGACCCGCGGCAGATGCTCGAGCGTGGCGATCTGTTCGGCGGCGCCATCGAGGACCGCTATGTCGGCGCGTTCCTCGACGTCACGGGCCCGGACGGCCCGTCTGCGTCGCGCGCGGATCTGATCGCGACGGCGATCGACGTCCTCCGCGTGGCGGCGTTGTCGAGCTACGAGAATCGGGCGATTTCCTCTGGCGTGCTCGTGCTCGAGGGGGAAGACGACCCCGTCCGTCCGCGGCAGGTCGAGGCGGAGCGGTCCTATCGCTATTCGCAGGCGCTGACCGCCATCAAGAGCTTCTACCGGCTCTGCGACGGCACCGAGACGCTCTTCCTCGTCAATCGCGACGGCACCGTGCTCGACATCGTCGAGATCGGGCGGTACGTGACCGGTGAGCCGCTGCGCGTGCCGTGCGCCGGGCGCTACCGGCCGCACGCGCTGGCGACCGCCGGCAACCGCAACCTCTGCATCGTCCTGAGCCCGTCGCACGAGATCAAGATGTTCGCCGAGGGTGTGCAGACGTTCAGCTTCCGCAATGCTCGCTGGCACCTGCTCGACCTCCAGGCGAAGTACGAGATGTGGGCGTCGGCCGTCGGCAACCCCGCCCTTGCGGAGCGACTCTTTCAGACCGCGTTCGACCTCGCGGATTCACGCGAAGGGGCGTTGTTCGTCGTGCTGCGGGATCCGGCGACCGGGCTGCAGCAGCTCGTGGCCCCTGCCGATCAGCTCGACGCCGTGCGGCATACCGGCGGGGCCGTGCCGACGCGGGGGCAGTTGATGCACATGCTGCGCGGCCGGAACGCCTGCGATCTCGATCCGGCGGTGCTCGCGGGTCTGGCGCGTACTGACGGCGCGACTGTGATGGACCCGGATGGCCGGCTGCTGGCGGTCGGCGCCATCCTCCTCCATTCGGAGCCACCCGAACCGCATTCGAACCTCGCCGTCGAAGGGGCACGCACCACCGCCGCGATGGCCGCCGGACGTTTCGGCGCGGTGCTGAAAATCAGTGAAGACGGGCTGATCACGTTCTACGATCAGCAGGAACGGATCTGGGATATCTGATGCGTATTTTTCTGACTGGCGGCAGCGGGTACATCGGCTCGGCCGTGCTCGATGCATTCGTGCGGGCCGGGCACCACGTCGATGCCCTGGTGCGCAACAGCGAGAAGGCGGCCTTCGTGCAGCAGCGCGGGGGCCAGCCCGTGCTCGGCGACCTGGGCGAGCCGGCGACCTATGCCGATGCCGCGGCCGCGGCGGACGGCGTCGTCCACACGGCGTTCGAGTACTCGGCACGAGGTGTCGAGGTGGACAGCGCGGTGCTCGGGGCGATGCTGGCGCCCGTCAAGCAGACGGGACGGTTCGTGATCTACACCTCGGGCTGCTGGGTGCTCGGCACCTGCACCACGCCGACGGACGAAACCGCGGCGCCGAACCCCATCGAGCTCGTGGCCTGGCGTCCCGCTCACGAAGCGCGGGTGCTCGCCGCCGCGACAGCCGGCATCCGTCCCGTGGTGATACGGCCTGCCGTGGTCTACGGCGGCTCTCGCGGCATTGTCGGCGAGGTCTTCAAGGATGCGTCGAACAGCCTGATCCGCGTCATCGGCACCGGCACGAATCACTGGCCGCTCGTCTACGACCGGGATCTCGCGGACCTGTACGTGCGGGCGGCCACGAACCCCGAGGCGTCCGGGATCTACCACGCCAACGACGAGGGGGACGAGCGGGTGAACGACATCGTGGCGGCAATCGCCAGCCACGCCAGGACCAGCCCCAGCGTGCGCCACGTGCCGCTCGCCGAGGCCCGGCAGAAGATGGGGCCGTACGCCGCTGCGCTCGCGCTCGATCAGGTGCTTCGCAGCCCCAGGGCGAAGGCCATCGGCTGGAGCCCGTCGCTTCACTCCGTGGCCGGCAACGCCGCGCGCCTGTACGAGGAGTGGCGCCAGGGGCAGGCGCGCCAGTAGGGTCCTCTCCGGGGCCTCTCGGGGACGTTTGTCGCCCGGCACCCAGGGTGCTAGGCTCCTCCATATGACGATCAAGGGCCGCGTGCACGGGGGGCGCCTGGTGGTGGACGAACCGACCAGTCTGCCGGATGGGACTGAGATCGACCTGCTACCGCTGGACCCGGGGGACTGGCTGGACGACGCTGATCGCACCGCGCTCCATGCCGCGCTCGCGCAATCCGAGGCCGACATTGCGGCCGGCGGGCTTGTGGACGCTGCAGAAGTGCTGAAGGATTTGCGCGCTCGTTGAAGGCACGTCAGGTCCGCTTCACCGCGACGGCCCGCCGGCACGTC
>JANPJN010000310.1:0-3378 GCA_031425515.1 Acidobacteriota bacterium
CGCGAAGCCTTTGCCGCCGGCGCGCCGGTCATCGCTTCGGACCTCGGAGGCATGGCGGAGATGGTCCGCGAGGGTGTGGACGGCCTCCTCTTTCCCGCGGGGGACGCGGCGGCGCTCGCGGCCAGGCTCCGGCGTATTCTGGAAGAGCCAGCACTCCTGACGCACCTGCGGCGCGGCATCACGCGGCCGATGTCGATCGACGCCGACGCGGTGCAGCTCCTCGCACTCTACGATCGCCTCATACGCCAGAGGCCCCGTGCCAGCCGCCCGTCCACCCCGGCCCGGCCGGCGCCCACACTCGCCGCCGTGGTCCTCAACTATCAGACGCCGGACCAGACCTGGCTCGCCGTCCGCTCGCTCCAGACTTCGTTCACGCCCCCCGACCGCATCATCGTCGTGGACAACGCGTCGAACGACGGGTCAGCCGCGCGCCTGCGCGAGTCGCTCACCGGCATCCTTGTGATCGAGGCGCCCACGAACCTCGGGTTCTCCGCCGGCTGCAACCTCGGCATCCGTGAGGCGCTGGCCCTGGGGACGGACCGCGTGCTCCTGGTCAACAGCGACGCGGTTCTCGCGCCGGACGCGCTCGAGCGGCTGCTCGCGCGTATGGACGCGGACCCGTCAATCGGCGTCGCGGCGCCGCTGCTGCTGTCGCGGGAGGATCCGGGCATGGTGGCCTCGGCCGGGATCTGCTACTCCCGCCGCACCGGCCGGATGCGTCAGCGCGGCGCCGGACAGCACGTGTCGGCGCTGGCGTCGGAGGCCCCGGCAATTGCCGCGCTGAGCGGCTGCGTCCTGCTGATCCGCCGCGACGCGCTGACACGGGTCGGGCTCCTGGACGAGGCGTTCTTCTTCTCGTTCGAAGATATCGAGTTCTGCCTGCGCGCCGCGGCCAGTGGCTTTCAATCGGTATGCGTGGAGGAGGCGGTCGCCTACCACGAAGGCGGCCGGACCATCGGCCGCCGCTCCGCGCGCCGCGTGTACTTCGCCACGCGCAATCACCTGCGTCTGCACAACCGCGCAGCCCCCCGCGGCTGGAGGACGCTCGGCAGCGCCGCCATCGTCGCGCTCAACGCCGCCTATGTCGTCAGGGCCTCCGACGCGCCGCTGGTGCGGGGCCTGGCGGCCGTCGCGCGCGGGACCTGGCACCACGTCCGGCGGAGATATGGCCCGGACTGATCGCGTCCTTCATCCGTCTCACGTCCTCGTCCAGCAGCGCGAGCTCTTCCACGAGGCGCTCGATCTGCTGTCGCTGTCGTGAGGCGACGACGGAGAAGTAGAGCGACACGATGACGACAAAGAGGGTGAGTACCAGGAGGAGGACGGCCGGAGGGTAGTGGACGTCGAGCGCGGCCGCCGCGATCTCCAGCGCGTTTCGCCAGAGCGACAGCCCGAGCAGCGCGCACCCGCAGAGGATCCAGATGAGCGAGTACTCCTCCGTGAGGGCGCGCCGACGGACCAGCTCGATGACCGCGGCGAGGAGCGCGGCGCTGACGCCGATCGAGACGAGCTGAACGGCGTCAGTCACCCGCCTGGCTCCGCGCGACCCGCCTGAACGGCACCACGAGCAGCGCGAGGGCCGTGCGCGCCAGCGCGAGCGCCGCGCGCGACGCGGTCAACGAGGTACGGCCGGACACGCGGGGACGCATTCTGATCGGCACCTCGGTGACGCGCAGTCCCGTGCGGCTGAGGAGCAGGACGAGCTCAGGCTCCGCGTAGCCTCCAGGGTGGTGCGTGCCCAGCATCGCCAGGGCACGAGGCCCGAACAGCCAGAACCCCGACGTCGGGTCGGTCACCCGGCGACCCGTTAACACGGTCAGGAACAGGCCGAGCGCCGACTGGCTCATGCGGCGCAGGCCCGGGCCGCCCCTGCGCGTCATGAAGCGCGATCCAATCGCGGCGTCGGCCCGGCCCGCGACGACAGGGCGCAGGAGGCGGCCGATGTCGCACGCCCGGTGCTGGCCATCGCCGTCCACCCGGGCGGCGTAACGGTAACTCCGCCGCGCGCCGTACAGCAGGCCGGCGCGGACCGCGCCGCCGACACCCACGCGCTGCGACAGCGTCAGCCAGGCCACGCCGAGTGACGGCAGCAGCTCGCCGGTCCCGTCGCTCGATCCATCGTTCACGATGAGAATGTCCGCGGCCGGGATCGTTCGCCGGAGATCGGCGATCACGCGTGGAAGGCTCGCGGCTTCGTTGTAGGCCGGGACGATCGCCAGTAGCGACCCGGAGTCCAGGTCGCGCCGGACGTCGATCGGCGTGGACAGGGACGCTGCGCTCCCGCGGCGCAGCATGGACGAGGACGCAGACGAGCGCCGTCGCATCACTCGCCGCCCCGCCCATAAGACGATGGCCACCGCCCAGGCGCAGTCGCGCGCAAAGTGCGCGACGGGAAACATCAGCGCCGCGCGGTCTCCGCTCCGGCGCCACGCGGCAAGGCCGCAGACGGTCCGCTCGGCGGTCAGGATCCCCCAGATGCCAAGCGCTCCGGCGAGGACGGGTTGCCAAGGCCCCCCGGCGACAGCCGCGAGGCTCGCGGCGGCCGCGACCACCCACGCGGCCAGCATCGCCGGCGCGTGCAGCATCATCAGCGTCCCCGACACAGCGTCGCCGCCGGCGCGACGGGGGTGGCGGGCGACGACGTCCAGCCGTCCATAGCCCACGCCGAACTGCTGCTTCAGATACGCCGCACACCCCTCCCGCCAGTGATGGGTGCTTCGCGCGCCAGCGCAGTAGACCAGGCGGTGGCCGCGTGCGACCAGGCGATAGCTGAGATCGTTGTCGGCCCCGTAGCCCAGCGTCTCGTCGAGAAGCCCCACGTCGAACAGGGCACTCGTGCGGTACGCGGTGTTGCCGGTGCACACATGATCGACCGACGCGGCGCGCATACGGGCGTAGCGCTGCTCCAGATCCAGTCCCATGGCGCGCGCCCACAGCCCGGCTCCCGGGCGATGGACGTAGTGCCCCTGCGCGGCAGCCACGTCGGGTTCGTTCAGCGCGTGCAGCACGGCATCGAGCCACCCGGGCTGCAGGTGCACGTCCTGATCGATCTGGCAGACGATCGGGTGCGCCGCCTCGCGGATCCCGACGTTGACGGCAGCGGCGGGCCCGAGCGCTGGGCTCGACAACAGCCGCGCGATCCCTTCTGTCTCCATGGCCCGCGCGATCCGCACCGATCCGTCGCTGCTCCCGTCGTCCACGATGAGGATCTCGAAGGGACGTCCGTCGCGCTGCGCCAGGATGGCGTGCACGGCGCCCCGCAGCGTGCGTCGTCCGTTCAGGACGGGGATGACGAACGACACACCCGTGCGCGCGTCGCTCATGCCGTTCTCTGCCGAGACGCGTGCGCCTCGTGGACGACGTCCAGGTAGACGCGCT
>JANPJN010000311.1:0-5075 GCA_031425515.1 Acidobacteriota bacterium
CGGCGAGAGCCCAGAGGTGTGCTGTGACATAGAGGAGCGCCACCGGCCACGCCAGCAAGGGTCTGGAGGTCACCGCAGGCAGAAGATCGTAAGGATCCCGACACGTTCGCTCGAAGCACAGGTCGAACACGAGAACGGCGACACATGGAAAGAGGATGAACCACCCGAGGACGAGCCATCGTTGAATGGCGCGCGGACTATTGTCGGGCGGATCGGCACTGCCACGCGTCGTAGTAGGCGGTTGTTTCAACATGTTCGTAGGTCGAGAGGAAGGCGTCCCGGAACTCAGCCGGATACAGAGGCACCTGGAAGACTGCGCCATAGCCGTTCACGCCGCTGAACGGTGCCTCGTTCTTCGGTATGAGCCAGTACGTCACCTGGCAGCGCTCGAGCGCCGCGATGGTCGCGGACGGAACGTCAAGACCCGCAAGCTGATGCTCCCGGACAGCGGGCTGATCGAGGAAATAGGACCGGTTCCGGAACACGAGAACGGGCCTCGCCAGGCTGAGCGCCTCAGTCCGGCCATAGCCCATCTCGACGACGCCCTGGTGGGTCGCGGCAAAGTGTTCGATGTCGTCGATCTCACGCCCGCCCCGTCGGCCCTGCATCTCCGAGAGCAGGTATGTCTGCTGGGCGATGGCAATCACCACGCAACTGAAAACAAAGGCGGCTGATCCCTGCGCGATCAGCGGGTCGGTCACCGCGACGGTCGGCAGCCTGGCGAGGTGCCACGCGACGAGGTACACCACGATCGGCATGAACGGCATCAGGTGATAGGGACCTGCCCCCGGTTTGGCGGCGGCGAGGACCACACCGGTGATGCCGGCACACAGTGCGACGACCGTCGTCTGCCACGCCGGGCCATCAGGTCGCAGTCCGGGGCGAACCGCATAGTACGACAACAGCAAGGGCAGAGAGAGGAAGCCGGCCCACTCGAGGTTCTGCCTGAGCGTCGAGAAGAGCAGCCCGGTGGCGGACGATAGACGAACCCACGCGATGTAGTTGGCCAGGGAGACGTTCGGGAAGAGCAGGAACGGAGAGATACAGACCACCATCGCGACCATACCCGCGAGCAGGGTCCCACGCACGCGAGTTCGCTGATACAGGATGGCGAAGAGGGCCAGGCTGTAGAGCGGCCCGGTGAACTTCAGGTTCCACAGGATTCCAGAGGCCAGTCCCACCCCGAGGCTGGCCGCGTAGCCTCCGCGCGACGCGGCGAAGAACAACCCCGTCGTGACGCACAACAGCTGCAGCGGATCCGGGCGGGTCCAGAACGAATAGTGCCGAAAGCCAAGCAGCATCAAGGCATACAGACCGGCCAGCGATGCCCCACGGACTCTCGACGCGTGGACGCGGAGCGCGCCATACAGGAGCACCACGCTGGCCATCCCCGCCGCCGCTCCCAGCGCCTTGGACGCCTCGATGCTCGGTCCGAAGACCGCAAAGACGAAGCCGTGGCACATGAACGCGAGCGGGCCGTAGATATGGGCGTATCGTTCGGCGGAGCCGGTGGCGTGATAGAGCGGCTCGCCCACATGCGAGAGCCACCCGATGGCGGTCATCGTTGGTTCCGCATTGTCGAAGAAGTGAGGATCGCTTGCATACCAGAGCGCGATGGCCGGATAGATCAGCAGCGCCAGAAGGCTCGTATACGCGATCAGCGCCTCCGTGCGGTGCCTTGACGAGGTACGCAGACCCACCCGGCGGACGGCTATGAACAGCACGAGCAGCCCTGCCCACAACAGGAGAGGACGGCCGTCGAGGTGGGTCAGGATCTGGGCTGCAGCGTGAAGCATCGGCACGCTGACCTTCAGCCCGGCAGTATCGAGATGTTCGCCCGGCGGCGGAGGCTCGCGATCCATTCCCGCACCAGGCTGTCGCGGCGCTCTCTCGTGAGCGCGGCGACGATCGCGTCGCGCGACTCGCTCAGGGTGCGCGCCCCGAACTCCGCAGGGTGCGAACGGAAGTAGTCCGCGATGTCGGCATCCGCTGGCTGGACCGTCCCGAATCGCTGCGCCATGTAGAGCTCCATTCGCAGCGTATCGCGCAGGTAGCGGCGCAACCGGGCCTCGTTGCCACCCGTCTGCACCAGCGTCGCGTCCATCTGCGCCGCGCCGACACGGGCGCGCACGGCGTCGAACGCGCGCTCGACATCGGCCTCCGCCGGGGCCGGCGGTGCGTAGCGGTCTACTTCGGCGAGGATCAGCTGGCGCTCGACGAGCGCATCGCGCACCGCCGGGATTGTGGTGCCCGCTGCCAGTCCGGGGGCAGGCTCGAGGGCCAGCCGCATGGCGGCCGAGGCATCCGAGAGGGTGATGGTGACGCCGTCCACCACGGCAAGCACGCGATCGATAATCTCCGCACCGCGCGCCGCGCCGGTGACGGTGACGGTCGCCAGGAGGATGAGCGCCGCGGTCGTACGAAGGTGCGGCATCAGAACGCCTGCCCGATGCTGAAGTGAAAGGCATGGCCCGGCTCGAGCCGACCGGCGACCGCCCGGCGATCGAGCTTGAAGCCGACGTCGAAGCGGATGGGGCCGATGGGCGACCGGTACCGCACGCCGACGCCCGCGCTCCCGCGCAGCTCGCCGAGGTCCATCTCCGTCGCGCGGTTGAAGACGTTGCCGGAGTCCACGAACAGCGCCGCCCCGAAATCTCCCCAGACGGGCACGCGCAGTTCGCCGTTGAGCAGGATCAGGGCGTTGCCTCCCTTCGGAAAGCCGGCCGCGCTGATGGTGGTCGGCGCGCCGACGGTATCGAGCGAGAAGCCGCGGATGGTCGTATCGCCGCCGGCGAAGAACCGCTCGCTCGCGGGCAGGTCCTCGATCGTTTCCAGCTCCCCCTGCGGGTTCAGCGCCGCGCGCGGAAATCCATCCGCGAGCCCGAGTGCCGCACGCGCGGCAAACACCGTCCCGGAAAGCCCCGGCAGGCGATGAAACCAGAAACCCTGCGCATACGACTTCATGAACCCGACCTGCCCGCCCAGGGCCCGGGCCGCGATGCTGCCTTCACCCGACAGAAAGCTCCCCCGCTTCGGATCCAGGACGTCGTCTCGCGTATCGCGCGAGATCGCGCCGGCGAACGCGGACAGGCGCACCTGCGGAAAGATGCGATCGATCCTCGCCTGGTCGGCGGGCGCCAGCTGCTCGTTGAACGTCCGGGTCGTCGCGAAGGAATACCGCGCGGTCGTCCGGACACCGCGCGAGAGCCGCCGCGAGATCTCCGCGTTCACCCCCTTGCGCGCGAAGTTGAAGGTCGAACGGATCCCCTGTTCGATGGCGGCCGTCAGGGCCAGATCTGCGTTCACCCCGATGGCGCGAGGCTCCCGGAACGTGCCCACGAAGCGATACTCGCTGAAACCAAAGCCAGTGGTCCCGCCGTCGGCGGTGTCCGACGACGATCGATCCGGATGGAGCGCGACGCGGGAATACACGGAGATCGACCGGTTCTTGCCGCCGATGTTCCGGAAGCCGAGATCGATGAAGCCGCGCGGCGCGATGTCGAGCCGCTCTTCGGCTCCTCCATCCGCCCCTTCCGACAGCCGCCGCGTCGCCTCGAGCCCGCCGCCGTAGCTGAACGTCGTCGCGGCCGCCTCCTCCACGGTGACGAGCACGTCGGTCATCGACCCGCCGCCGTGGGCGATCTCCTCGATGCGGAACCGCCGGAAGAGCCCAAGGGCCCCGAGCCTGCGCTGGCTCTCGGCAATGTCCTCGAGGCCCAGGGGCTGGCCCTCCTGGAGCAGCAACTCGCGCCTGATCACGCGCGCATCGGTCCGCGTATTGCCCGCGATCAGAATATGGTCGATGATCGTCTGCGGCCCCTCATTGATACGGAACGTCAGGGCGGCCCGTCGTCCATCAGGCGACAGCGACGGGAGTACGACGACGTTGATCGATTCAAAGCCGCGGTTGCGATACTCGAGCACCACCGCCTCGCGGTCCGCGGCGATCCGCGGCTCGTAGTAAGGCTCACCGGGTCGCGAGGTCACGACCGGGCGCAGCTGCGCTTCCGCAACGCTCGACGCCCCCTCGAACACCACATCTCCGACCAGCGTGAGTGGACCCTCGACGATGGTGATGACCGGCCGGACGAGGCCCTGGCCAGGCGCAGGGAGGTTGATCTCCCCCGCCACTGCGTTGACCTTGGCCTGGGCGTAGCCGAGACGCTGGTAGACTCCGGCAATTGCGCTGACCGCCGCCCCGAGGTTCGACTCCACGAAGATGTCCTCGGCGTCGAGCTTTGCCAGCGCCGGCCGGAGCTGCAGGAGCGGCACCGTGCTGTTTCCCCTGATGTCCACCCCCTCGCTGACCCGGTATTGAAGGCCGCGATGGATGGTGAAGACGATCGCCACTTTGCCGGGCGCCTCTTCGCGCTCGACCGAGGCATCGGCCTTCCAGTAGCCCTGCTGATTGAGATAGCGCTTGATCCGCTGGAGGGAGTCCTCGAGCAGATCCTGATCGACCGACCCTTCGCGCGCGAGCGGGACAAGATCGGCGAGCCGGTCGCGCGGGATGGCGTCGCCGCGATACTCGATCGTCATGATTCGCCCGGTCTGCACGAAGACCGTGAGGTCCACCGTGGTGCCGTCGGCCGAGGGACGCGGGCGGAACGAGGCGGTGGCCTCGTAGCGTCCGCTCCGATGCAGGCGGGCGACGTACCCCGAGAGCCTCGAGGTGATCTCGAGAGGCTCGTAGGGCGCCGACGGCGTCGCGCGCACGCTGCGGAGGAACGCGTGCCGGCCTTCCGGAGGCGTGCCATCGATTTCCACTGCGCCGATCGCGGCGCGCGGGCCCGGGGTGATCTCGAATGCCAGCAGCGTCCGGTCCGGATCGTGTCGCTCCGTGGCCTCGGGCTTTACCGTCGCCAGCAGGTACCCGCGCTCGTGATAGAGCTGCTCGAGTGAGCGGGCCACTTCAGCCGCGCGCCCGACCGGCGGCGAGGCACTGAAGCGGCTCGTCATCGTGCCGCGCAACAGCCCTTCATCGAGACCGAGTCCGCTGCCCCGGCCGGAGCCTGCCGCGGGCCGGAAGTCAACGCGCTGCACGGTGTGGCGCGGCACGAGGTCGTACCGCAGCC
>JANPJN010000312.1:0-2276 GCA_031425515.1 Acidobacteriota bacterium
CGCGGCAGCGACGTCCCTGCGGACGAGGCCGCGGAGCTGGTCGGCCTGATCTCCAGTACGTCCGAGCACATGCTGGCCCTGCTCAACGACCTCCTCGACGTCTCGCGCATCGAGTCGGGCCGGGTCGATCTGCAGGCCGGACCGGTGGAGATCGGCCCCTATGTGAGCGACATCGAGAAGCACAACCAGCTGTTCGCCAGGCGCAAGGGCATCGGGCTGGACGTCACGTGCGGGCCGATGCCACAGGTCGTGTCGTTCGATCCTCAACGCATCCGGCAGGTGATCAACAACCTGCTCGGGAACGCCTTCAAGTTCTCGCGGCCCGGCACGGTGGTGACGCTGGACGTCCGGTCCACAGAGGGCGGACTAGCCGTGGCGGTGAGCGATCAGGGGCAGGGCATCCGGCCAGAGGAACTGCCCCTGCTGTTCGGCGCCTTTCAGCGCACCAGCACCAGGCCGACCGGCGACGAGCACAGTTCGGGCCTCGGGCTCTGTATCTGCAAGCAGCTCGTGGAGGCCCACGGCGGCCGAATCACGGTCGACAGCGAGTTCGGCAAGGGCAGCCGCTTCATGTTTACGCTGCCGGAGCCGCCGCCGGCCCCACCCGGACACCAGGAGTGAACCATGACTGAACCCTCGCTGAGTGAGCGCATCGCGCTGTCGGAAGCGATCAACGTGGCGCGGCAATCGGTCGCCGAGAGGGTCACCGACGAGTTCTTCGTCCGTCACCCCGATTGGGTGGCCCGCTATGGCGATCGCGGGCGGCGGCTCGGCATCGAAGATGCCGTCTATCACCAGAGCTATCTGGCCAGCGCCATCGAGAGCGGGTCGGTGGAGCCATTGAAGGCGTACGCCCACTGGGCGACGGGGATGCTGCGCGCCCGTAACATCGCGCCCCACTTCGTCGCCGAGAACCTGCGGCAAATCGGCGAGGCCCTGCGACGAGTGCTCAGCGCCCAGCAGGCGGCCCTGGTGGACGACTATGTCGCCGCCGCCGCGGGCGCCTGCGAGCAGGAGCCGGACACAAAGGTGGCGCCCGGCGTTCCGACGGAGGCGCTGACCCAGGCGCGCGGTCTGTACCTGCAGGCCGCGCTCAAGGGCGAGCGGCGGGCCGCGGCCGGCGTCGCGCTGCAGGCCCTGAAGCAGACCTCGGATGTGGTCGACCTCTATGTTGATCTGTTCCAGAGCACGCAGTACGAGGTGGGGCGGCTGTGGGAGACCAATCGCATCACCGTCGCCGAGGAACACATGGCTACCGCCATCACCCAGTACGTGATGGCGCAGGTCTACCAGGAGGTCGAGCTCGCCGCGCCGACCGCCGGCCGCGTGCTCGTCACCGGCATCGATGGCGAGCTGCACCAGATCGGGCCCAACATGGTGGCCGACGTCTTCGAGATGCGCGGGTGGGATGTGCGTTTCCTCGGCTCGAACATGCCGCACGCCGGCATTCTGCAGGCCATCGAGGAGCATCGACCCGATGTCGTCGGGATCTCAGCCACGATGCTCTTCAGCCTTCCGAAAGTGATCCGCCTGATCGGCGACATCCGGGAACGGTTCGCGTCGTCGCCACCTCGCATCATCGTCGGCGGGCGCGCCTTTCTCGCGACGCCCGCGCTGTGTCAGGAACTGGGCACGAACGAGCCGGTGACGGACCTTCGGGGAGCCCTGCGGCTGATGTGAGGCGGCCGGACGCCGCCCAGCTCTTCCGGTGTGCCCGGATGTGGCCTGGGGAGCCGCGTGGTCATGGCAATTGATCGGCGGCGGGAGTAGAGTCGGGACTCCGCCGCGCCGAGCACTGGCGCAGCCGGAGTGCCCTTACACGGCCGGCGCACAGCGCGGCCGCCACACGCCGCCGCACGAGCGGCAGGAGGTGCCCGTGTCCATCGCCAAGGTTTCCGAAATCAGCGCGACCTCGACCAAGAGCTTCGAGGACGCCATCCAGCAGGGACTCACCCGCTCGGCCAAGACGCTCCGCAACGTCCGGAGCGCGTGGATCAAGGAGCAGCACGTGCGGTGCGACAACGGCCGTATCACCGAATACCAGGTCAACATGATGGTGACCTTCATCCTGGACGACTAAGTCGCCTCGTCCCCCATCGACATCTCCCCCGTCGCGCCAAGCGCACGGCCACCGCACCCTCTATTCGCTGACACCCCTGCAGAGCCGGGTCGCCCCGACTGGGGCGGCCTCGCTCTGCCGTCTCAGGTGTCCAAAACGGCACAGACGTATGCCCGCCAGCATGTGAACATCCGGATATCTTGAGAGGCCAAAATGG
>JANPJN010000313.1:0-3671 GCA_031425515.1 Acidobacteriota bacterium
CGCCGGCGGCGCGGGCGACGAGAGTCCGCTCGTGTTCGACGACACGTCGCTCAAGGCCGCATCGTCGCACACATACGCATACCCGATTGGCATGCGTGGCGGCCGCGGGCGGGGTGGGGCCTCGCCATCCACGCCAGGTCCCGCGAAGGTGTATCTCACGTTCACGGATGTCAACCCGACGGTGGGAGTCGCCCCGGTGATCATCTGGCGCAACCCGCGCATCGTTACGCGCGCCGTCGCCGCACCCGGTCCGGCCGCGCAGGACAGCACTGCCGTGGCGGCCACGGGCGCCGGACGGGGCCGAGGCCTCGCGGGTCCGATTCTGTCCACGCGCCCCCTCAGGCAGGCGCTGCCGGCTGACGGCGGGGAGACGCTGGCGTTCGGAACGAGTCCGGACGGCACGGCGATGGGCGCCGGAGATTTCGCGACGACCGGGACCGTGACGTTTACGATCGACGTGCCTCCCGGGGCCCACGTGATCGAGTTCCACGCCGAGGCAGAGCTCGGCAGGGATCGAAACGCGGTGGTGCGCGTGGCGGTCTCCGATCGGGCCGACGGATCGGCTCGCGATGCAAGCCAGCGGGTGATTCTGGGCGAGCCGACGAGCGCGGGCTACGAGGGGTTCCGGGCGAACATTGCCGAATACGTCTCCCTGCTGCCGCCGAACTCTCACGGTGAAGCGAACCCGGCGGACAAGGATCCGGTCCCTGCGCCGTTCGACAACACGTACAACAGCCCCGAACACGACGCGTTCGTCCTCGGCGTGAAGTATCAGCGCAACGACAGGTTCTTCACGGACAACGTCGTGGATGGCGAGGACCGGGAACGCCTGGACCAGGCGTGGAACGATCTCTTCGGCTCCTGGCCGTACCACGACGCTTACCTCGGCATGCTGGCCGATCATTTTGCGCAGAAGCTCCCGACCCGGAAGATCGCGGAGGTGAGCCCCACACTGCTGGCATCGCTGCCGCCGGATGTCCGTCCGCACGTTCGGGCCCTGCGCACGCACTACGACGCGGTAACGCGGGCGCAGGCGCTCGCGCGACCGCGCCATGTGGCGGATGCGCTGGCCTTCGCGAGCCGCGCGTGGCGCCGGCCGCTCACGCCGATCGAGAAGTCGGAGCTGCGCGCGTTCTACCTGAAGTCGCTGACCGTGCACCGCCTCGATCACGACGCGTCCATCAGGGGTCTGCTCGCACGGATCCTGATGTCGCCCGCGTTCCTGTACCGGCTGGAGACCGTCCCCCGTGGCCCTGAACGACCGCTCAGCGGGTGGGAGATCGCCAGCCGCATGAGTTTCTTCCTCTGGTCGTCCATTCCCGATCAGGAGCTCCGGCGCGCCGCGGCCGCCGGCGAGCTGACCGATCCCGCCATGTTGGCGAAACAGGTCAAGCGGATGACCGCGGATCCCAAAGCCCGCCGGCTCGCGACCGAGTTCTTCGGGCAGTGGCTGGGGTTCTATCATTTCGACGAGTATCGCGGCGTCGATACGACTCGCTTCCCCGAGTTCACGGAGGCCGTGAGGTCCGCGATGTACGACGAATCGATTTCGACCTTCGAGTACATCGTCCGGAAAGACCGTCCGCTCCGGGAAATGCTCTTTGCCGACTATGCGTTCCTCAATCAGCCGCTGGCGACGTTCTACGGCATCGACCGGCCCGTCGCCTCGCACGACAAGGTGGAGATGGTGCCCGGGGCCGGCGCGTTCAACCGCGGCGGCGCGCTGCGGCTGGGATCCGTGCTGACCACGACCTCCGCGCCACTGCGCACGAGCCCGGTCAAGCGGGGCGACTGGGTGTTGCGGCGCATCCTGGGCACCCCCACACCCCCCCCGCCGGCCGACGCAGGGTCCATTCCGGCCGACGACCGGACCTTCAACGGTCTGACGGTGCGGGAGCGGCTGGCCGAGCACAAACGCAACGCCACCTGCGCCAACTGCCACCTGCGCATCGACCCGCTGGGCTTTCCCCTCGAGGGGTTCGACGCCGTAGGCCGGGTGCGCGGCACCTACACCGACGGCAAGCCCGTCGATGTCACGGGTGAGTTCGCGGACAAGACCACGATCGTGGGCACCGACGGTTTGCTGGCGTATCTCGGGACGCAGGACAAGCAGGTGATGACCACGCTGTCGAAGAAGATGATCGGGTATGCCCTCGGTCGCACCGTCAGAGGCTCGGACCGGCCGCTCCTCGACGCCATGGCGTCGGCAGGGGGGCAGCGGTCTTTCGCCGATCTGGCCGTAACGATTGTGACCAGTCGCCAGTTTCGCAACCGTGTCGGCGACGGGGGCGCCCCGGCCGCGCCGGCGGCACCGTCGTCGGACTCCCCGGCATCTGCCCCGCTGACCGGCGCCCGGGTCGCCCCGTCACCCTCGACAGCAGGTATCCAATGAGTCCCACTTCCAGCCACCCCTCCCGGCGTCACTTCCTGCGCGGCGTCGGGGTCGCCCTGGCGCTCCCCTGGATGGAGTCGTTGCCCGGATTCGGGCAGGCGGCGTCTGCAGGCGCGGCCAACACGCCTCCGCTGCGGCTGGGCATCGTCTTTTTTTCAAACGGCGTGGAGCCGATCCACTGGTGGGCCAAAGGTCAGGGCGCCGCGATGGAGTTGGGACCGGGGCTGCTGCCGATGATGCCCCATCGTGAAGACATGGTCTTCCTCCAGGGGCTGTACAACGAGACGGCAGCCGTTTCCTCCAGCCCGCATCTCGGCCGGATGAACGTGTTGTCGGGGGCGCCGGTCAGCCTCGATCCGAGCGACATCCGCGTCGGGACGTCGATGGATCAGATCATCGCGTCCCGGATTGGCGGCCGCACGGTGCTGCCGAGCCTCGTGCTCGGCATCGAGCCGAACGAGCTGCGCCTCGAGGACGGCCTGTCGATGATTTACGGGTCCAGCCTGTCGTGGATCTCGCCGACCAAGCCCGCGACCAAGGAGCTCTACCCCTCCCGCGTGTTCGACCGCCTGGTGGGCGACGGCACCGGCCGTCAGCTCGATCGGAGCATCCTGGACGAAGTCCGGCGGGATGCCCAGAGCCTCAAACCGAAGGTCAGCCGCGGCGACAACGAGAAGCTGAGCGAGTATTTCGAGTCCATCCGCGATGTCGAGAAGCGCATCGATCGCGCGTCGAAGGAAGAGCGCCTCGAGGGCTGGCGGCCGACGCTGGCGCAGCCCGACATGCCGCGGCCGGCGAACGAGATGCCGCAGAGCGTGCCGGATCACATGAAGCTGATGCTGGACCTGATCGTCCTGGCCTTCCAGATGGACAAGACGCGCGTGGCCACGCTGATGCTGAACAACGACCTGTCCCAGATGAACTTCAAGTTCCTCGAAGGGGTGCAGGGCGCCCTCCATCTCGATCTCACGCACAACGGGCGCGCCGCGGACAAGGAGGCCATGTACCTCAAGACGAACCAGTTCCACATCGCCCAGTTCGCGTATCTCACCCAGCGGATGAAAGCCATCTCCGAAGGGGAGACGTCTCTGCTCGACAACTCCATCCTGATGGCGACCTCGAGCCTGTACGACGGCGACGCGCACGGCGCCAGCCAGCTGCCCTTCCTGCTCACCGGCAAGGGAGGCGGAACCATCAAGACGGGCCGTGTCCTCGACTACATGCAGAAGGGGGATGAGGGCCGCAAGGCCTGCAGCCTGCATCTCTCGCTCATGGAGCG
>JANPJN010000314.1:0-1872 GCA_031425515.1 Acidobacteriota bacterium
ATGCGGATGCGGCCGCCGTAGTCGGGTGATCCGGTCAGGTTCACGTTGCCCCCGCCGTTGTTGTAGCCGTAGCCGATCGCGTAGGCGCTACCCGTAGAAGCCGTCCAGATCCCCGCCAGCTGCCAGCCATTCGCAAGCGCCCCGAGGGTCCGCATGGCCGGCGTCGAGGCCTGCACGTCCGGCATGTCCCACACGAAGTTGGCCTTGACGATGTGCGCCTGTGGATTGTTGTCGCCGAGCAGTCCGTCGGCCTCGGCCTGATCAGGCCTGACCGAGAACGAGCCGTCGGCGGCGTGCTGCAGCCGCGGGGTCGTGTTCTGCCGGTCGTAGAGGCCGATGGTGTCGTTGAACCCGAAGGAGAGCCCGTTCCTGAATCGCCGCTGGAGCGAGAGCTGCAGCGAGTGGTAGGTACGATTCAGCCAGCCGGCCGTCTGGGTGATCGAGCTGTAGCCCTTGAACGGCCGCATCAGGTCGCTGACCACGGCTGTCGCGCCTGGCGTGGCGCTGGCGGCCAGCGACGGGTCCTGGTTCGCCGGCAGGAGTGCCGTGCCGAAGTCCACGCGATTGATGTCGTAGTTCTGGAGGATGTCGTACTGGTGCTGGCCGACGTACGACACGTCGAGCGCCATCGCCCACGGCAGCGTCATCTGCACGCCGCCGTTCCACTGCACGGACGAGGGCAGGTTGCTGTCGTACTCGAAGACGTTCAACGCCGGCGGGGACTGCGTGGTGAGCCCGGCGGACCCGAGCGTCTGCAGCTGCCCGTAACGGACGGTGACGTTCGTGAGGTTGGGCGGATTGAGGACCTGCGCGAACACCGAGTTCCCGCTCGGCCGATCAAAGAAGAGTCCGCCGCCGCCCCTGAACACGATGCGCTGCTCGCCGGTGAGGTCGTAGGCGATGCCGAAGCGGGGCGCGGGGGCGATGGTCGGCCAGTTGAAGGCGGTCTTCGTGATGCCCTGTCCGGCCGCGAAGATGCCGTTGGTCGCGTTGCCGGAGTTCGGCACCAGCGCGCCAATCGCGATCGTCGAGCCGGGGCCGAGCAGCTGTCCGGTGGCCGGGTTCATCGCCTGCCGGTTCGTGCCGCTGCACGGGTAGACGCCGTTGGCGCAGCCCGCCACGTAGAGGAGGGGAGCTGAGGCGCGGTTGTACTTCTCCGGGAGGAAGTTTGACGCCTGGCCGGTCGTCTCGTACTGCGGCTCCTGGTGGACGAACCGAATCCCGTAGTCCAGCGTGAGCCGGCTGTTGACCTTCCAGTTGTCCTGAATGTAGGCCTCGTCGTTGGTGTAGAAATACTGCCCCTCGACGAACCGTGACGCCTGGTTGTAGGAGCTGAAGACGCCGAGCGCCGCGTTGGCGTAGCCGTAGCCTGAGTCGAGCGGGTTGTTGGCGTCGTTGCCGAAGTTCAGGGTGCCGAACGGATTGCCCTGATTCTGCCGCTTGTCCGCGGACTGCTTGTAGTAGCCGGTCTTGAGCGTGTGGCGTCCCCAGACCTTGGTCAGGCTGACGGCGATGTCCTTGACTGCCGAGTAGTCGGCGAACCCAGGGTAAGTGTGGCTCGGCGGCGTGTTGGCAGCATTCGCGACCCGCCCGCCCCACTGGAACGCCGGCGCCAGGAGCAAGCGGGTGCCGTCGAAGTTCGCCGGGCCGACCTCGGTGATGGCGTCGTAGTTGTAGAAGCTCGAATCGATCACGTTGGCGTTGGGGAACAGCCTCGGCAGGCCCATCAGGCCGTTGGAGGCCTGGTTGGCGATCGGATTCACGGGGAACCCGGCGGCGCAGAAGTTGACGCCGGCGCCGTTCAGGCCGCAGCCAGCCTGCCGATGCGAGGCGCGTCCGAAGTTACCTTCGATAAAGGTTGTCGAGTTGAGC
>JANPJN010000315.1:0-2232 GCA_031425515.1 Acidobacteriota bacterium
GCCGGAGTCGGATCCCTTATACGTGCGCCAGACGCCCGGCTGCGGGGCCCCCCACACGACGGCTGCGGCAGGCGGGCCAACCGGCGCGGGCCGAAGAATGGTCTCGGAGTTGATGCGCTGCAGGTACCGGACGAGCGTCGCGCGGTCCTCCTCTGGCAGGTCGGCGAATGCCGGCATGCCCGACGCCGGATTGCCGCGCTGCAGGAAGGCGTCGATCTGCTCGGCCGACTGCTCCGCGACCCGCTGGTTCATCGCAAGCGCTGGGCCCTTGGCCGATCCCTGCCCCACGTCGCCGTGGCAGCCCGCGCACTGGAGGGCAAAGACCGGTGGCCCCTGCGACTGAAGCGCCCTGGCCACTGGGGCCGTGGCGTTGAGCGGCGCGGTCGTCGGGTCGGCGGGGGCCACGAGCGCGAGCGCCGCGGCGGCCGCCACGATCTTGAGACATAGAAGCGGCGCAAAGCTGGTCATCTGAACACGACCTCACGGGACGGGCCGATTCTACCCCGGCACGATCACGTCGCAGTGAGCTGGAGTGTCGGCGAGCGGAGGCCAGCCGGCGTGGGGAGTGTCCTGCCCCGCAACCGCGCCTACGGCACCGGGACGATCTGCAGGCCGTTGATCGGGGCGCGAAGCGTGGTGTTGCCGCCCGAGACAGGCTGTGCGGTGAGCGTGAAGCCGCTGGCCGCCACGGTGAACTTCACGTAGTTGCCGGCCGAATCGCTGGCCAGTGTGAAGGTGGACGAGAAGTTCGTGCTGGCCGGGTCGGTTGCCGTGATCGTCCGTGTGGTGATGCCCGGTCCACTGATGGTGTAGGCCGCGGTGCGCGCGTAGATCGAGTTCGCCCCATCCACGTACACGTACACGTCGTAGGTCCCGGTCGCCAGGCCCTGCACCGACAGCGTCGTCGTCGAACTGCTGTTCGTGTCCAGGTAGCCGCGCATCATGCGCCGGCTGCCGGGCGCATCGGTGACTGGCAAGGCCCAGATGCTGGCGGCCGTCCACGTGATCGTGGCGCCGGACCCGGTTCCGGATTCGTCCACCAGCGGCAGCGGCGTCGTGCGGCTTGCACCTGACGCGTTGTTCCAGCGTGCCGCCGCAACCACGCCCGCGATCTCGCCGGCCGCCATGGGCGTCGTGGTGCTGCCGAGGAAGTTCACGCCGATGGCCGCCCGGACGGCGGGCACGATCTGCACGGCATTCACCGGCGCCCGGCGCGTGCCGGAGGCCGGCTCGGTCGGCACGGCGGTCAGCGTGAACTCGCTGCCCGTCACGGTGTACTTCACATAGTTGCCGACGGAGTTGCGCGCCTGCACGAACGACGACGAGAAGTTCGTGCTCGCCGCGTCGGTGAGCGTCGTAGTCGCGCTGGTGATGCCGGGGCCGCTGATCGAATACGCCGCGGTCCGCGTGAAAGTGCTGTTGGCCCCGTCGGCGTAGACGTACACGTCGTAGGTGCGCGGGGCGAGGCCCGCGACCGTCAACGAGACAGAAGACGTGCTGGTGGAGTCGAGGTAGCCGCGCATCATCCGCCGGTCACCGGCGGCGTCGGTGATGGGCGTGGCCCACGTGCCGTTGGCCTGCCAGACGACCGTCGCGCCCGTGGATGCCCCCGTATCGTCCTGCAGCGGGAGCGGTGTCGAGCGTGCGGCGCCGGCCGCATTGTTCCAGCCCGCCGTGGGGACGACGCCGGCCACCTCCGCCACGGCCATGCGCGTAGTCCCGCTGCCGACGAAATTGATGCCGATGGCCCCCGTGCCGACGGCGCTCTTGCGGACGGTCACCGATGCCCGGGTTGAGCGCGTGCGGGTCCCGCTGGTGGCCGTCACGGTCACCTGAAAAGTGCCCTCTGCCGCATCAGCCGGCACCGCGACCGTCATCGTCGAAACTCCGGATCCGGAAACGAACGGCGGGTTGAACGTGACCGTGGTGCCCTGCGGCTGACCCGACGCACTCAAATCCACTCGGCCCGAGAACCCGTTCTGTGCGCCGACGGCCACCGAGAACGCCGCGCTCGCACCGGGAGCCACCACGCGGCTGCCCGGGCTCACACTCACCGTGAAGTCGGCGACGGCGAGCAGGCCGTAGACGTTGACCGCACCGGTGTGATTGGGAAGATAGACCCTCCCGTTCGCGACGACAGGCGGAACGAACTTCATCAGCGTGCCGGCGCGATCGCGGGTCGCATTCTGCTCGCTGGTCCAGATTTCCGCGAGCGTCTCGGCATGGAACGCC
>JANPJN010000316.1:0-4742 GCA_031425515.1 Acidobacteriota bacterium
GCCTTGGGGGTTCGACTCCCCCCTTTCGCACACCTCACCACCCCCGAACTTTCTGAAGACGGTATGAAGACAGAATACATAGACCTCACCGACACCCAGAAAAACCTCGTCGTCGAAATCCCCAGCACCATCGTCGACGCCGAAATCGACAAAGTGGCGCGCGATTACAGCAAGGCCGCGCGGATCCCAGGCTTCCGGCCCGGCAAGGTGCCGGCGAAGGTCGTGCGGCAGCGGTTCCGCGACCAGATCCTGCACGACGTGGCGCACGGGCTGATTCCGCGGGCCGTGGACGAAGCGTTGCGCGAGCGCGGTGTCGAGCCGGTCGATACGCCCGACATCCGCGACGTCGTGGTCGAGGAGGGGCAGCCGCTGAAGTTCACGGCGACGTTCGAGACCGTGCCCCCGATTGAGCCCGGGGATTACGCCGGGATCACGCTGCACGAGAAGAGCGGCGGCGTTGCCGAGTCGGCCGTCGAGGAGGCGCTGTCGGGGCTGCGCGAGCGCGCCGCGCGCTATGAGCCGGTCGAAGGCCGCGCCGTCGAATCGGGCGACTCGGTCGTGATGGACCTCGAGCGGACCGCAACCCCGAAGCCGGTCGAGAATGAGCCGCTCGTGGTGATTGCCGGCGAGCCCGTCCCTCCGCCAGTCTCGACCGAGCCGCAGACCGACCGCCACGACGGGGTCACCGTCGAGATTGGGGCCGCGGCGAACCCGCCCGGGTTCGACGAACAGTTGACCGGGCTCAACGAGGGGGACGACAAGTCCTTCGACGTCCACTACCCCGGCGACTACGCCATCCCGGAGCTCGCCGGCACGACCGTCACTTATAAGGTGCACGTCAAGGCGATCCGGCGCCGGGTGCTGCCGGAGCTGGACGACGAGTTTGCGAAGGATCTGGGGGAATTCGAGAACCTCGACGCGCTGCGGACTCGGGTGCGCGGGGATCTGGAGCACGAGGCGATGCACCAGGCCGAGGGGGAGGCGCGCGGGGAACTGCTGGCGCAGCTCGCCTCGCGGGTGACGTTCGAGGTGCCGGCATCGCTGCTGGACCGGGAGATCGACCGCCGGGTCGAGGAGTTCGTGCGGCGGCTCATGGACCAGCAGGTCGATCCCATGAAGGTGAACATCAACTGGGAGGAGTTCCGGGAGCAGCAGCGGGAGGGGGCACGGGAGGCCGTCCGGGGGGCCCTGGCGCTCGACGAAGTCGCCAGGCGGGAGCAGATCACCGCGACGGAAGAGGAGATCGGCGCCGAAGTCGAGCGGTATGCGGAGCGAAGCGGCCGGACGCCGTCGACCATCCGGGCGCGGCTGGAGAAGGAAGGGGGCATCGCGCGCCTCTATTCGGGCATCCGGCGCGAAAAAACGCTCGCGTTTCTGCTGTCGAAGGCCACAAAGGTTCCGGCGTGATCCGCCGATACGGTAATTGACATACGGCGGACGGGGCATGGTACAATCCTGGAAAGCGTTTCCTGGCCCCTGCCCCTTCGCCGACGGCTTCCCCAGCAATCCGATTACTGCACGAACTCCGGGGTTCGATCTCTATGTCTGAACGCATGCAGCTCATTCCGATGGTGGTCGAACAGACCAACCGCGGCGAACGCGCTTACGATATTTTTTCGCGTCTGTTGAAAGACAGCATCATTTTCCTTGGCACGCCGATTGACGACAGCGTGGCGAACCTCGTGATTGCCCAGATGCTGTTTCTCGAGGCCGAGGATCCGGATCGGGACATCCATCTCTATATCAACAGCCCGGGAGGGGTCGTCACCGCCGGGATGGCCATCTACGACACCATGCAGTTCATCAAGCCGGACGTGCAGACCAACTGCATCGGCCAGGCGGCGTCGGTGGCCGCGGTGCTCCTCGCCGCCGGGGCGAAAGGCAAGCGGTTTTCGCTGCCGAACGCCCGGATTCTCATCCATCAGCCCTGGGTGCAGGGGCTCGGCGGGCAGACGACCGATATCGATATCCATGCCCGGGAACTGCTGCGGACGCGGGAGCGCCTCAACCAGATCCTGGCCCTGCACACGGGGCAGACGCTCAAGCGCATCCAGGACGACACGGAGCGGGATTACATCATGGGCCCGGAGCAGGGCAAGGAATACGGTATTATTGATGATGTCATCCGCAAGCGGGCGTAACGGTTTCCGGCTGACAGCTCCCAGCTGCCAGCGCTTACGTTCATCCGTTCCAGCCGAACGCCGGACGCTGGACGCTCGAAGCTGACAACTACCATGGTCAAAAAAGCCGGGGACGGCGAGATTCTCCGCTGTTCGTTCTGCAACAAGGACCAGAACGACGTCCGCAAGCTGATTGCCGGTCCGACGGTGTTCATCTGCGACGAGTGCGTCGAGGTCTGCAACGACATCATCGCCGACGACAACAAGTTCGAGGCGCGCGGCGGTACCCGGACATCGCTGCCGGTCCCGCAGGAAATCAAGAAGTTCCTCGACGAGTACGTCATCGGCCAGGAACAGACCAAGAAGAAGCTCGCGGTCGCGGTCTACAACCATTACAAGCGGATCGAGATCCAGAAGCAGGCGCGCGGCCGCAACGAGATCGAGCTCTCGAAGTCGAACATCCTGCTCATCGGCCCGACCGGCACCGGCAAGACGCTGCTCGCGCAGACGCTCGCCAAGCTCCTCTCCGTCCCCTTCACCATCGTCGATGCCACCACGCTGACCGAGGCGGGATACGTTGGCGAGGACGTCGAGAACATCATCCTCAAGCTGCTGCAGTCGGCCGGCGGCGATATCGAGAAGGCCCAGCAGGGGATCATCTACATCGACGAGGTCGACAAGATCTGCCGCAAGGACGAGAACCCGTCGATCACCCGCGACGTGTCGGGTGAGGGGGTGCAGCAGGCGCTGCTGAAAATCCTCGAAGGTACGGTCGCGAACGTGCCCCCTCAGGGCGGGCGCAAGCACCCCCATCAGGAGTTCTTCCAGGTCGACACGACCAACATCCTGTTCATCTGTGGGGGGGCGTTTGTCGGCCTCGACAAGCAGATCGACCGCCGGACGGGCAAGAAGACGCTCGGCTTCAAGGCGGACATCAAATCGGTGTCGAGCCGCGACGTCGGCACCACGCTCGAGATGCTCGAGCCTGAAGACCTCATCAAATACGGCCTCATTCCCGAGTTCGTCGGCCGCCTGCCCGTCATCGGCACGCTGCACGAGCTCGACAAGGCGGCCCTCGTCCAGATCCTGACGCAACCTCGCAACGCCATCACGCGTCAATACCAGAAGCTGTTCGAGTACGAGAACGTGAAGCTGCGCTTCACGGACGACTCCCTCGAGGCGATTGCGGAAGCGGCGCTCGCGCGCAAGATTGGCGCCCGCGGCCTTCGCATGATCATCGAGGACCTCATGCTCGACCTGATGTACAACCTGCCCGGGCAGAAGAAGATCCGCGAGTGCGTGATCACCCGTGAGGTCGTGCAGTCCAAAGAAAAGCCCATCACGCTTATCGAAAAAGCCGGATAGCGGTCAGCCCTCAGCTCACAGCCGTCAGACGACCGACGCTGAAAGCTGAGCGCTGACAGCTGAAAACTCTATGGAACTCTACGAAACGCTCCCGATTGTCCCGCTGCGCGACGTCGTCGTGTTCCCGCACATGATGATGCCGTTCGTCATCGGACGTCCCTCGTCCACGCGGGCGCTCGAGCATGCGCTGCTCAAGGACAAGCGGATCTTCCTCGCCGCGCAGCACGACGCCGGCGTGGACGACCCGCAGCCGGCCGACATCTTCACGATGGGCTGCGTGGCGAACATCGTCCAGAGCCTGAAGCTGCCCGACGGCAACATCAAGGTCCTCGTCGAGGGGATCGAGCGCGCGCGCGCCGTCGAGTGGAAGGAAGACAAGGGCTTCTACCGGGTCGTCGTGAAGGTCATCCCGAAGCACAAGGAGACCGGCGGCGACGCGGAGAGCACGATGAGCCGCGTGGTGTCGCTCTTCGAGCAGTACGTGAAGCTGTCGAACAACCTGCACTACGACGCCATGATTGCCGCCGTCCGCGTGGACGATCCGGGCAAGCTCGCCGACACGATTGCCGCACACCTGCTGGTCGGCGTGGACGAGAAGCAGAACCTGCTCGAGATCATCTCCCCCGTCGAGCGCCTGAACCGCATCGCCGGCATCCTCGAAGCCGAGGTGGACAAGCTCCAGGTCGATCGCCGCATCCAGTCTCGCGTGAAGAAGCAGATGGAGAAGGCGCAGAAGGAGTACTACCTCAACGAGAAGATGAAGGCGATCCAGAAGGAACTGGGGCGCAAGGACGAAAAGGGGAACGAGGTCGACGACCTGAAGAAGAAGATCGAGCAGGCGAAGATGCCGCCTGAAGTGGCCGAGAAGGCCCTGCAGGAGCTGAAGCGCCTCGAGTCGATGCCCCCGATGTCTGCCGAGGCGACCGTCTCGCGCAACTACCTGGACTGGCTCATCGCCGTCCCGTGGTTCCGGAAGACCAAGGAGAGCCGCGATCTGAAGCGCGCCGAGCAGGTGCTCAACGAGGACCACTACGGCCTCGAGAAGATCAAGGACCGCATCCTCGAGTTCCTCGCCGTGCGGGCGCTCATCAAGAAGCCGAAGGCGACGATCCTCACCTTCTCGGGCCCTCCGGGTGTCGGCAAGACGTCGCTCGCCAAGTCGATCGCGCGGGCGATGAACCGCAAGTTCGTCCGGCTGTCGCTCGGCGGCGTGCGCGACGAAGCGGAGATCCGCGGGCATCGCCGGACCTACATCGG
>JANPJN010000317.1:0-6047 GCA_031425515.1 Acidobacteriota bacterium
TGGACCGCTCCGATCGCGCTGGCGGGAGTCGCCGGCGTCCTCCGTCTCTTTCCCGCATCCGATGCCGCGACCGTTGGCCTTGCAGGCACGGCCGCTGCCGCCTGCCTTGGCCTGGGCCTCGCGTGGTGGCGGTCTCCAGGCATTCGGGACGCCGGTGCGCTGCTCGACCAGCGGCTCTCACTGGACAACTACATGGTCGCCGCACTCGATCTCCGGGGGAGCACGGACGCGGTGGCCGGGCTCATCGCGCAAGGCGCGTGGGAGCGCGTACGGGCTGTGAAGCCCCGCGACGCGTTTCCTGTGAATCTCCGTCGGCCGGCAATCCGGGCCGTCGGCGGCATCGCAATCGCGACAGCGCTGTGGCCCGGACTCGGCCCTGCCGACTCCCCCGTACTTCAGACACCGGCCATATCGGGCGGCGCTCCGGGTTCCGGATTCAGACCGGCTCCTCTCCCATCCGAGGGCCAGCCGCGGATGGCAGTGCCCGCAGGAAGTCCAGCGATGCCGGGTGCGCCGGCGGTCCCTGAGGCGTCTCGCGCGGCGGCGCGTCGTGCGGAGGATGGTCCCGTGCACGCGGCGGCGGTCTCGGCAGGACGGGCCGCCGGCGAATCGGTGACACGCGCGGGAGGCCGTGGAGTCGGCCGATCGTCAGGCGTCAGCCGTGCCGACCTGGCCGCGGACTCCCCGGCGCCATCGCGCGGGTCAGGACGCGCGTTGGACCGGACCTCAGCGCAAGGAACAGGGATCGGATTGCGGGGTGAACAGGCCAACGGGGCGAGCGGGTTGACCACCGACACAAACGCCCGTCGGCGCGGCGCGGGAGGCGTCGGGGGCGGACCCCTTGACCGGTCTCGCGTCGGCAGCCAGACACGTCGGAACCTGTCCCCGCGCTACGGTGCGAGCGGCGACGCCGGGTCCCGCCTGGAGAGCGCGATGACTGCTGGAGAGATTCCACCCCGCCTTCGTTCATACGTCCGCGACTACTTCACGGCGCTCGGTGCATCGGAGCGGAAATGATCACGACCCCGGCAGCGATCGAAGCCCAGGCCGCGCAGTTCAGGGACTGCTTCACGCAACTCCAGTCGGAGATCGAGCGAGTCTTCGTGGGTCAGCCGGACCTTGTCCGGCATCTGCTCCTGTGCTTTTTCTGTCAGGGTCACGCGCTCATCGAAGGTCCGCCTGGCCTTGGCAAGACCCTGCTCGTCCGGACGCTCGCCGAGGCGCTGAACCTGACCTTCGCGCGAATCCAGTGCACGCCGGATCTGATGCCGGCAGACGTCACCGGCACGCTGGTGCTGACCGACGCGGCCTCGGCCACGCGCGAGTTTTCGTTCCGACGCGGCCCCGTGTTCGCCAACATCGTGCTGGCGGACGAGATCAACCGGGCCACTCCCCGCACGCAGTCGGCCTTCCTGGAAGCCATGCAGGAGCGCCACGTCACGGTGCTCGGGACGACACACCCGCTGGAGGAACCCTTCTCGATATTCGCGACACAGAATCCCGTCGAGATGGAGGGCACCTACCCGTTGCCGGAGGCGCAACTGGATCGCTTCTTCTTCCGCCTGACGGCGCGCATGCCCGACAAGAAGGATCTTGCCGAGATCCTCAAGCGGACGACGGGCGTCGCGGGTCCGGGGCCAACTCCTCGTTTCGGCGCCGCGACCGTGCGATCGATGACGTCGGTGATCAAGCAGGTCGCCGTCTCCGAGCCGGCCATGACGCTGGTCCTTCGGCTGGTGACCGCCACCCACCCCACGTCGGCGGACGCGCCGGCCGTCGTGAAGCAGTACGTGCGGTGCGGGGCGAGCCCTCGCGCGGCGCAAGCCATGATCCTGGCCGCCAAGGCGCTGGCGCTCCTGGACGCCCGCTATCACGTCTCCGTGGACGACATCCGCCGCGTGGCCGCGCCCGCCATGAATCACCGGGTGTTGCTCGGCTTCAACGGACAGATGGATCGCGTCACGCCCGAGTCCGTCGTCGAGAACGTCATCACCTCGGCCCTCGCACGGTAGCGATGCTGATCCCTGAAGAGGTTCGTCTGCTCGATGAACTGGCGCTCGGCGGTTTCGCGCCTTCAGACGAAGCGCTTTCGGCTGGCGTCCGACGCTCTCGTGGACGCCACGCGGGCCACGAGTTCTACGAGTACAGGCCCTACGAGGCTGGCGACGACCTTCGCCGCATCGACTGGACGATTGAAGCCCGGCTCCGCCAGCTCGTCGTCCGGGTCGCGCGGCCAGAAACCGGCGCCCGGCTGCACGTGCTGATCGACGGCAGCGGCTCGATGGCCGCCGGCCTCCCCGGTAAGCTCGCCTGCTCGCTCAGGATTGCCGCGGCGCTCTGCTGGGTGGCAGCGCATCGCCGGGACGCCACCGCGATCTCGGTGTTCAGCGGATCGTCGATTCGCCATCTGGGATCCGTTCACGGCCGTCAGCAGGCGTTCCGTCTTCTCGAGACCCTGGCGTCCACGGAAGCCGGCGGCCGCTCCGACATCGACCACGCGCTCTCCACCTATGCCCGTACCGCGCAAGGCCGCGGGCTCGTCGTCGTCATCTCCGACTTCTTCGACGCCCAGTGCCGTCTCGATGGTGTGCGGGCGCTGCTCGGCCGAGGGCTCACCCCCGCACTGGTACAGGTGGTGATGCGGGACGAGATCGATCCCACGATCGCCGGGCTGACCGAGCTCCGGGATATCGAGAACGACTCTGCAGCGCCGCTGTGGGTGGACGAGACGATGGTCCGCGCGTATCGCGCGCGAGTGGCGGGGCATACCGAATGGCTGCGAACGTTCGGCCTCGCGAACGGCGTGCCGTGGGTCCAGATCGAGGCCGCTGTCCCGTTCAGAGGCCTGCTCGCGGCCCTGGAGCGGACAGGGTTGTTCCTGCCGTACGCCTGACCCCATGGGCTTCAAGAATGCGGGCGCGCTCTGGCTGCTGGGGCTGATCGTGCTGCTGCTCTTCGCCCGCCGGCAGACGCCGGCCGCGCGGTTGCACGTGGCAACGCTGCATCTGTGGCAGTCCATGGCACCGTCTCGGCCGGCGGCGGCCTTCCGGAGTCTGCGTCGTGATCCAATCGCCATCTGCCTGCAGGCGGCGTTCCTCGTCGCAACCGTCGGCGCGCTCGCCCACCCGTTCGTGACGCCTCGGCCGTCACCCGTGGCAATCGTGATCGACCTGTCGAGCAGCATGAACGCACGTCATTCGGGTGTCAGCCGGCTCGATCAGGCAAGGGCGCAGATTCGGGCCCTGATCGATGGACTCCCGCGGCGCACGCGCGTCCAGCTGATAGGCGCACACACCAATCCTGCGCTGCTGGGAGAGTTCCCGGCCGGGGCGCCGGCCGTGCGCGCGCTGCTCGACTCTCTCCGCGCGTGGGATACGCCGGACGACATGGCCGGCGCGATGGCCCTGGCACGGAACGATCGGCCCGCGGGCATTCACGTGTTCTCGGATCACCAGCGGCCGGCGGCCGCCGGAACCGATGTCGTGTGGTCCACGGTGGGAGAGCGGGGCCCGAATGTCGCCATCACGGCGATCAGCGCACCCGATCCGGCCGTCGCCGGCACAGACCGTGCGGTGGTGATTGGCATTCGGAACTACGGGCCGGCGCCGGTGCGGCATCGCATGTCGATCGATCTCGACGGCGCATCGCTCGTCACTGTGCCGCTCACCATTCAGCCCGGAGCGCTGCAGACCGTACCGGTGCTCGTGGGCAGCCGGGCGGGGATCGTGACCGCACGGCTCGACATGCAGGACGACCTGCCGTCAGACGACATCCGTCGCATAGCGCTTGCGCCAGCACGTCCGATCAGGATCCGTATTCAGTCCGCGAGCCGTCATCTCCGGGCGGCTCTGGCTGCCCTTTCCGCAACCATCATCGAGGACACACCACAGCGGCCTGGCGACAGCCCCCCTCACATCGTCGTTTGTGACGGCTGTCCGAGAGTGCCGGCTGACGAATCGGCGGTGCTCTTTGCCCCCGTGCCGCCCTCCGAACGGGGGGATCTGCTGCGGCTGCTTCACACGGGCGTGAGGCACCCCATCGGAGAGCTCGTTCCGTTCGCCGATGCCATCGTCGCGGCGGCAGGATCGCGTGGAGAGGCGCCCGGGGACACAGTCCTCGCGCGAGCGGGAGGACAGCCCGCGATTCTGGCGTCCACGTCAGCTGGACGCCGCGTGGTCGAACTGCGGTTCGATCTGTCGCGGTCTCCGCTCGCGCTCGACCCCGCGTTCCCCGTCATCATCTGGAACGCTGTCCAGTGGCTGGCCGACGACGGATCGGCGGACGAGAACGTGCGCGCCGGGGAGCCCCTGCGATGGACGGGCCCGGCCGGAACGCCCCGCGGCGTTGGCCCTGGGGGCGAGCCCGTGGCCACGACCGTTCGGGGTGGACGAACTGTGATTGCCGACACTCGCGCCGCCGGCGTGTACCGCCTGCGCATCGACGGGGCTGAGCACCGGCTCGTCGTCAATCCTGCCGTCGATGGCGAGTCGGACCTGGCGTCCGCGCCGGTTGCCGGGCCGACGCCGTCAGCCTCGTTACCCCCGCGCGACTCGGACCACGACGTGACGGCCTGGTTCGTGTTCGCCGCCCTGGCGCTGCTGGCGCTCGAGTCCCTCGTGCGTCGAGGGGCGTTTCGACGACTGCCGGTTCGTCATGCAGTTCGCTGATCCGCACTACCTCCTGCTCCTGCTGGCAGTGGCATGGATCTGGGTGCCCGCGTGGCGTGCTCGGGGTCCGGCCCGGCGCACAGCCGCAGCGCACGCGTTCATCGCGCTGCTGCTGGTGCTCGGACTGAGCGGCCTTCGTATCTCTGGCGGCCGCGCCAGCATGACGGTGATGTTCGCGCTCGACCGCTCCGACAGCATGTCGACAGTGGCCAGCCTTTCGCGCGACTTGATCGACCGGTTGACAGTCGGGATGCGCGCCAGCGATCGAATGGCCGTCCTGTCGTTCGGCGGCGATGCGATCCTCGACCGGCGGCCCGGACCGCGTGCCGCGGTCACTGCCCTCGCCTCGAGGCCGGCAGCGGGCAGTACGGACATCGAAACGGCGCTGCGCGTAGCACGGGCCGCACTGCCGACCGGAGGCGTGCGCCGCATCGTGCTGATGTCGGACGGGCAGGAGACCTCCGGCGACGCGCTCGCGGAGGCCGGGCGCGCGGCATCAGAAGGGGTGCACATCGACGTCGTCCTGCCGTCGGAGGGCCCGCTCGTCGCTCCGCTGACGATCGACGACCTGCAGGCGCCAGCGCGCGTGCGGAGTGGCGAGCCATTCCCGCTGGTCGCGACATTCCATGGCGTCGAGGGCGCCCGCGGCGAGATCGTCCTGACCAGCGAGGACGGCGTCGCGACCACGCTTCCGGTTACCGTTCCTCGGGGTGGAACCGGCAGGGCGGAGTTCTCGGACCTCCGCCAGGAGCCCGGCGAGTACGCATATCGCGCGTCTACCGGTGCAACAGAGACGGAGGCGGGGGGAGACCCCGGCGGATCTGCCGGCGCCGTCGTGATGGTGTCTGGCGAGCCGCGTGTGCTGTATGTGGGCAGCACTCCACGCACCCTCGATGCGGCCCTCCGCCAGGCCCGGTTCCGTGTCGATCGCGTCTCCGCTGCGTCGGTGCCGCGTACGGCCTCCGCCCTCGCGGCGTACGATGCCATCGTGCTGGACGATGTGCCGCCGGACGCGCTCGATCAGACGCAGGGCGCGGCGGTGGCGCGCTACGTGGAGCAATCCGGTGGTGGTCTCCTCGTGCTCGGCGGACCGCGCAGCCTCAGCGCGTCGATCGCCGCCACCCCACTCGGGGCCGTGCTGCCCGTCGATGTCAGGCCGCGCACGGCCCGGCGCGCGCCCGCGCTGGCGCTGGTGATCGTGTTCGACAAGTCCGGCAGCATGGACGACCGCATCGACGGCGTGTCGAAGATCGAGCTGTCACGCCAGGCGGTTCAGGGTGTGATCGACGCCCTGCCCGCGAGCGATGCGGTCGGGGTCATCGCGTTCGATACGGCGGCGCGGCCCATCATGCCGCTTCGGCCCGGCCACGACGGAACGTC
>JANPJN010000318.1:0-12335 GCA_031425515.1 Acidobacteriota bacterium
ATGCCGGCGTGCTGCCGAGGACTCTCGCATAAACGCGGCGGGCACCTTCGTCTTCTGCCTCGTGAGCCCGTCCATTTCGGGGGAACGCCAGAACACGACCCTCCGTCTATCCCGGTATGAAGACCCTCCACCAGGCCTGCGCCGTCGTCCTGCCGCTCGTTCTGTCGGGCGGCTGCATCGTGTCCGTGGACTCGCAGGCCCAGATGGCCCGCGAGGAAAAGCGGTTCGCCGTGTCGGGCACGCCAGTCGTGAGGCTCACGACCTTCGACGGATCTATCGAGATCCGGTCGTGGGACAGGCCCGAGGTGCTGGTGGAAATAGAGAAGCGGGGAGCCACGCGGGAGGCCATCGAGGCCCTCGAAGTGAAGTCGTCGCAGGACGGCCGGACCATCGAGGTGGACGTCCAGAGACCGGGCGGCCAGCGAATCATCGGCATCGGCCTTGGGGCGTCGGCCAGCGCCCGGCTGATCGTGTCGGTGCCACGGCAGTCCGACATCAGGGCGCGCAGCGGCGACGGCGCCATCCAGATTGCCCGCGTGAACGGCCGGCTCGAGCTCCACACCGGGGACGGCAGCATCCGCGCCTCCCAGCTCGCCGGGGAATTGTCACTGACGACCGGAGACGGCTCGATTACCGTGGACGGCGCCGAAGGGCGCCTCGAGCTCGAGACGGGAGACGGCGGCGTCAACGTGACCGGGAACCTCGGGGTCGTGCGGCTGCACACCGGCGATGGGGCCATCGTCTACCGATCGGAGCGCGGATCGACCATGGTGGACGACTGGGAGATTACGACCGGGGACGGCGCCGTCTCGCTCTATCTTCCGCCTGACTTCGGCGCCGAGCTCGATGCCCACACCGGTGACGGCAGCATCGGCAACGACCTGGCGGTCGCCTCCGCGGGGCCGCCCGGCGAAGACCGCCGGTCGGTGAAGGGGCGGCTCGGGAGCGGCGGCAAGCGGCTGCGGATCCGCACGGGCGACGGCTCGATCCGGCTCCGCTCCCTGTAAGCCTCCCCGCGAGGCGTCAACCTCCAGCCCGCGACGCGGGATCCATGGAGCCGGCTTCGCGGAACGCGTCCGCACGCTCCCGGCATTTGCTGCAGCGCCCGCAGTGCGCTCCTTCCTGCGGCTGCATGCACGACAACGTCAATTCCAGCGGGACGCCCAGACGTTCCCCGAGCCGCACGACGTCGGCCTTGCGGAACGACGCGAACGGTGCCTCGATGCCGATCGCCGCGCCGAGGCCGAGCGACAGCGCACGGCTCATGGCGTCGAAGAATCCGGGCGTGGCGTCAGGGAACGGATTCCCGGCCAGCGTTCCCATCAGCACGCGCGATGCGCCCGAGCGGGCCATGTACACCGACGCCTTGGCCAACAGCACCACATTGCGCCCTTCGATATACACATCACCGTCCGGGGTGTCGTACGCGGGAGCGGCGCCGCGGACGGCCCAGTGCGTCGAGGGATACACGTCGCGCATGTCAACGCTGAGCGACGCAAGCGGCAGGACGTTGCCGGCATACGGCGCGGCCAGGAGCACGCGCTCGGCGGCGGCGCGCTCGTCCGCTTCCCAGGCGAGCCCGGCGCTCACGTAGATCGGCTGCACGACTCCGGCGTGGCGCGTGGCACAGACGTCCGCGAGCAGGACGGCGCTGTCGAGTCCGCCCGAGAACAGCACGGCCGTGCCCGCCAGTCGGGATGCGTCCGTCGTCACCGGCCCGCTCCTGCGCGGCATGCGGCCGGATGGTATGGTGGGAGGCTATGTATCTCGTCACCAAGCGCATCGAGTTCTGCTACGGCCACCGCCTGCTCGACTACGACGGCATCTGCAAGCATCCGCACGGACACAATGCGGTTGCGGAAGTCGAGGTCCGCACCGACCGGCTCGACCAGCGGAACATGGTTGCCGACTTCAGCGACATCAAGCGCGTGGTGAAGGGGTGGATCGACCGCGAGCTGGATCACAAGATGATCCTGCGCCACGACGACCCGCTCGTCGCTCCGCTGCGCGAGCTCGGCGAGCCGATGTACCTGCTCGAGAGCAATCCGACCGTCGAGCGGATCGCGCGGCTGATCTTCGACAAAGGCCGCGAACAGGGTGTGGACATCGTCTCGGTCCGCGTGTGGGAGACGCCCTCGTCTTTCGCGACCTACACCGGCGAGCCCTGACACCTCTGCGCGGGCAAGCCCTGACGCCTGTCCGCGGGCGCTGACGCGCTCACTTCCTGAACGGCAGCTCATAGGAAAGATAGAGGAGGGCACCGGTGTCGCGGGCCCCGTCCGTCCAGGAAACCGGTACGGCAAAGCCGGCGACGATCTGGCGGTCTCCAACATTCCAACCCGTGCGAAAGCCCGGCGAGAGCGTGGTCGTCGTCTCCCGGATCGTGCCGGCCTCCACGGCCGCCTCGTCGAACGAGACGACGGATTCCAGCATGAGATGGAACATCGGCTGGAGCCGGTAGATCGCGCTCGCCGCGATGAAGGGAGAGAGCAGCGTGACACTCGTCTCCGGGCTGCCCGGAGGACGCACCGCCGCCCGCGCACGAGGAAGCCACGTCAGGCCCCCGTTCCAGTGGAGATTCCAATCCTGCACGTGCTTGCTCACGGGCAGGTTGAACTGGAGACCCCACGCCTCTGCACCCCGCCCGCTGACCCGATCGCCCGTCGGGATGACGAGGCTGACACGCGGGGAGAACGCCGCGTGCCCCGGGCCGTCGAGCGAGGCCTGGTAGCGATAGTTGAGGAGCGTGTCGCCGAAGCCGGCGCCCGAATCGCCGTCGAGCAGCGCGACGCTGTACGAGAGCTGGTGATCCTGTGACGGAGCCGGCCACTCCTGCGTGAACCCGCCGGCCCATCCGCCTCCCTGCCGCACAGCGCCGAAGATGTTCTGGAAAATCCCGGCCTCCTGGTTGAAGGCTTCCTCCACGAGAAACGAGTTGTCCGTGATCCTGAATGGCTCGCGCGTTTCGGCGGGGCCGTCAGCGGCGGGCGCCTGGGCAAACCCCGTCGCGGCGAAGGAGAGCGCGGCCAGCAGCAGCACGGTTGTACGAACCAGTACTTTGGAGGCGGCGCGGGTGCCGATGGTGATACGGCGTCCATCACGGTTGCGGAACTGCACGCTGTCGCCCGCCGCGTCGCGCGCTTCGACGTGTACGACATCACCGGGGCGCAGGTCGTGCCGTTCGGCGAACGTCAGGAACTCGCGGTCCTGATCGGTGACGCGCGCGATCGTGACCGTGGCGTCGACCGCACAGGTCAGCAGACTGTCGTAGGCCAGGCTGGGGACGGTGCCGTCGGGGTCGGGTATTGGATCGCCATGAGGGTCCGCTTCGGGCCGCCCCAGCATCTCGTCCATACGGTCAACCAGCCGATCCGAGGCCGCATGCTCGAGCTGCTCGGCCTCGTCGTGCACTTCCGTCCAGCTCATCCCCATCACCTTGACCAGGAATGACTCGATGAGACGATGGCGTCTGAGGACGAGAGCCGCCAGCTTTTCCCCGGCGGCCGTGAGGCGCACGCCCGCATAGGGCTCGTACCGTGCCAGTCCTGAATCCGCCAGCGCCTTCACCATCGTTGTGGCCGTGCCCGGCACCACCCCGAGCGACGTCGCGAGCTGGCCCATCGGCACCAGCGCGTTCGTGTCGCGGAGGCCGCCCTGCGCCTGGAAAATGGCCTTCAGATAGTTTTCGACCGTGTGTGAGGGGCCCATGTGTCAGCGGCTTCGACTTGTGTTAGACTTCATTTTGATCACTCAAAACTTATCACACGCATCATGAAAACGAAACATTTTAGTCGCCGCTCTCTGCTTCAGCTTGCTGGCGTCGGCGCCGCAACCGGCACCGGCGTGATGGCCTACGCTCAGAATGCCGCCCCGGCAGCGACTGGCCATCTGGGGCACGAGTCAGGGGCCACGGCCGCCCACGGCAGCCACGCCATGGGACCCGTCGGCCGCGTCAGCACGGCGTCCTTCAACCCGTCGGCCTTCCTTCGCAGCTGGAACTTCTCCGACCTCGCCCCCGACCGGCGTGCGCAGTTCTACCACGAGACCGCGCGGCCCGATGGCTCACTCCTTCGTGAATACCAGCTCGTGGCCGTGGACCGCGAGATCGAGATCGCGCCCGGCATGTTCTTCCCGGCCTGGACCTACAACGGCCAGGTACCGGGCCCGACGCTGCGTGCGACGGAGGGGGACCGCGTCCGCGTCACGTTTCTGAACGAAGGCTCGCATCCCCACACGATTCACTTCCACGGCTGGCATCCGCCCGCCATGGATGGATCGCTACCGGAGCACGAGGTCAAGCCGGGCGGCCGCTTCGTCTACGAGTTCGATGCCGAGCCGTTCGGGATGCACCTCTATCACTGCCACGCCGCGCCGTTGAAGCGGCACATCCACAAGGGGCTGTACGGCGTGTTCATCGTGGACCCGAAGACACCACGCCCGCCCGCCGACGAACTCATCATGGTGATGAACGGGTTCGACACGAACTTCGACGCCGACAACGAGGTCTACGCGGTCAACACCGTCGCCAACCACTTCATGCACGAGCCGGTGCGCGTGACGGTCGGCCGCCTCACGCGCCTCTACGTCGTCAACGTCACGGAGTTCGACCTGATCAACAGCATCCATCTCCACGGCATGTTCTTCGACGTCTTCCGAACCGGCACGTCACTTGTGCCGTCGGAATCGACCGACACGATCATGCTCTGCCAGGGAGAGCGTGCGATTCTCGAGACGAAGTTCCGCTATCCGGGACAGTTCATGTTCCACGCGCATCAGAGCGAATTCGCCGAGCTGGGGTGGATGGGACTGTTCGAAGCGGAGGCCGCCCATGCTTCCTGAACGCTGGTCCACGGGCCGGCTCGTCCTCGCAGGCCTGGTGCCGCTGCTCCTGCTGGCGCTCCTCATCGGCGCCATCGTGAAGACCCGGCCCGGCGATTCCCTGCGCGGGGGCGCCGTGCCGCCGGTTGAACGGCTGATCCTCGAACAGCCCCGGCTGCGTGCGGGAGAAATCCTGCTGCCCGTGCTGAACGATGGCCCCGATCCGGTCGCGATCGCGCAGGTGGTGGTGGACGATGCCTACTGGACGTTTGCATCGAGCGACGGGTTGCGCCTCGGCCACCTCGGAAGGACCACGCTGACGATTCCCTATCCGTGGGTCGAGGGCGAAGCGCACCTGATCAAGGTGCTGACGTCCACAGGCACCCCGTTCGAGCGGGAAATTCCCGTGTCGGTTCCCTCGCCGGAGCCGGGCGGCCGCTACTTCTTCACCTTTGCACTCGTCGGGCTCTATGTCGGCGTCATCCCGGTGGCGCTGGGCCTCCTCTGGCTGCCCCTGGCCTCACGCGTGGGTCCCACCGGGCTCGATGTCCTTCTTGCGGTCACTCTCGGTCTCCTGGCGTTCCTGCTGATCGATACCGTGCCGAGGGCATGGAAAGCGTCTCGGCTCTTCCCTCGTCTTTTCAGGGACACGCCCTGTTCGCTGCGGCGGTGGCGGGGGCCTGGCTGGCCCTGGAAGTCATCGGAACCGTGCTGAGGCGTCGGCGCGTGTCGGCGAAGGCGGCGAGCTCTCCCGGCGCCATCGTGGCGCTCCTGGTCGCGATCGGCATCGGCTTTCATAACTTCGGGGAAGGGCTCGCGATCGGCGCCGCCTTCGCGCTCGGCGAAGCGGCACTGGGAACGCTGCTGATTGTCGGCTTCACCCTGCACAACACGACGGAAGGGCTCGCTATCATCGCGCCGATTGCGAAGGAGAAGCCGTCGCTGGCAACGCTCGCGCGCCTCGGCGCCATCGGCGGCCTCCCGACGATCGCCGGCGCCTGGCTGGGCGGCCTCGTGCAGACGCCCGTCGTGGCCGTGCTCTGTCTCGGGCTGGGCGCGGGCGCCATCGCGCAGGTGATCTACCGGATCGCGAAGCAGATGGCGGGCGACCGCCCTGTCATGAGCCACCTCTCGTCCGCGCCGGTGGCGCTTGGGCTGCTCGCCGGGTTTGCCGTCATGTACGCGACGGGGCTGCTGGTAGGGTGACCATGAAGATGTCGAAGCGGCGCATGGCGGCCGGGGCGCTCTTCGTCGCGCTGGGATGCGGGGCGACGATGGCCGCGATGCTGCCGAGCCGGGCGCCGGCGCGCGAGATCCGCCTCGTGGTGCGGAACATGGCGTACTACGTCGAGGGTGAGACCGTCCCGAATCCCCCGCTGCGCGTGCGGAGTCGCGAAAAGGTTCGCGTGATCCTTCGCAACGACGATCCGGGCATGACGCACGACTTCACAATCGCTGCGTGGAATGCCCGCACGCCCGGGGTCGAGACCGGCGGCGAGGCGCACGTCGAGTTCAGGGCCCCCGCGGAGCCTGGCGCGGCGACGTACTCCTGTACGCCGCACGGCCAGATGATGCGCGGCGCTCTGACGGTCGAGTGACGTCCTCGGACACGCCCTCGGATTCCCATTCCCAGAACACTGGTTTCGTGGCAAACTAGCTTCCCCCGGCAACTCCTCAGCTGCAGCAGACAGGCGCACGTTCAGAACGAACGTGTGCTCTGGCGATCGCGTCGAATGCGACGATTTCCACGGCGGGCTAGACTTCGACCTGATGGATCTGGACGAGTCAGGCTGGTCGGGCGAAGGCCAGTTCACGAAACGGCTCATCGCTGCACTCGCGGCCACCGGGGCGGTCCGGGCACTGAAGGTCGAGGATGCGCCCGCGTCGCGGGCCGATGCCGGGTTCAGCTTCATCAGCAACGAGCTGTTCGTCCGGTTCGAGACGACCACCGCAGCGGTCCGCCGGCGCCGGTGGAGCATTTTTCGCGGATTCGGCGTGGTGCCCGTCAACGTCATGACTCTGGAGGAGTTGGAGTCGCGGCTTGCGGCGCTACCCGACATCGGACCAGCCGATTACATGGACGCCGGCATGGTCCAGTACCTGCGGACGGAGCGGGTGATGGCGCCGTACCAGACGCGGGGCTACAAGCTCATCGAACTGGTCCGCGTGTATGAGTCGGGCACCGTCCCGAGCCGCGAGGAGCCCTAATGACGAGCCGACAGGCAGCCGAAAGATAATCGACACGTGACGCTCCTCGATTCTCTCCTCGACGCGATTGTCCGCCTGGATGGCGAAGCGCTCATCATGCACGTGGGCGAAAAGCCGTACGTCGTTCTGAGCTCCGCGTCGCTGAATACGTTCCGGGGTCCGCTGTCGTGGGGCCAGGTGGAGCTGTCGTCGCGGCCCCTGAGCGCGGACGCCGTGATGAGCATGCTCGGTCAGATGCTCTCTCCCGAGCAGCGGCGTCAACTCGACGACCTCGGCGCGATCGAACACGAGATCGAAGCGCCGGGCGGCGTGGACGAGCGGTTTGTCGTGACGGCCGCACGCGGCGGCGACGATGTGTGGGTCGAGGTCAAGCGGCGGAGCAAGATCGAGGAGGTGCCGGCGGCAGCGGCGCCTGAAGCGAGCGACCACGCGGCGCCGCTGACTGACGTGCCAGATCTGCACGGCCCGTCGGAAGCGACTGTCTCGCAGGTCGAAGCCGTCAGTGCGGGGGAGGCACCGGCTCCGGCCGTTCCTGCTGAGCAGCAGGCATCGGTGCCGGACGCCGTGGGAGCGGTAGACACCGCTGACGCTGGTCGGCCGCAGGCCGTTCTCTCGCGATCGAGGGAAGAAGCCGAGGCGGCCGACGCCCGGGCGGTGCTGACGGCGAAGGAAGAAGCGCTCGCGGCCGAGGCCCGTGCGGCGTTGACGGCGAAGGAAGAAGCGCTCGCGACCGAGGCCCGTGCGGCGCTGACGGCGAAGGAAGAAGCGCTCGCTGCCGAAGCCCGGGCGGCGGTGGCGGCGAAGGAAGAGGCTCTGGCCGCCCAGGCACGGGCGGCGCTGGCCGCACGGGAAGAAGCCCTCCTTGAAGAGGCGCGCGCCGCTCTGGCGGCCAGGGAAGAGACCCTCGCGGCCGACGCTCGGGCCGCTCTGGCGGCGCGGGAAGAGGCGCTGGCCGCTGAAGCCGGAGTGTCCCTGGCGGCCAGGGAAGAAGCGCTTGCGGAAGAAGCGCGCACCGGCCTTGCCGCCAAAGTCGGAGCACTCGAGGCTGAGCTCCAGGCGGCGCTCGAGGCCAGGTCGCAGATGCTCGCGGCGGAAGCGGCCTCGACCCTCGCGGCCCGGATGTCAGCGCTGGCTGCGAAGGCCGAAGCCGACCTCGCCGAGCGGGAGCGCGCGCTCTCCGCCGCCGCCGAGGGGACGCTCGCGGAACGGTCAGCGGCCCTCGCGGCCGGGAGCGCCACGGCGCTCTCCGAGCGGGAGGCGGCCCTCGCCCACGCCGCGGACGCGGCCCTGTCCGACAGGCTCGCGGCACTCGCCGCCGAAGCGGATGCCGTACTCGCGGCCCGTCAGTCGGCTCTGGAGGCCGCCGCCGAGGCGGCGCTGGCCTCGAAGCTCGAGGCGCTGCGCGCGGACGCAGCCTCCACGCTCGCGGCCCGGGAAGCGTCGCTCGAGGCGGCCGCCCGTGAAGTTTCCGAGCGAGCCGCGTTCGTCGGCATCCAGGTCGAGACGACACTGTCGGAGAAGGAGGAGGCGCTTGCGCGGGCTGCCGACGAAGCCCTGGCAGCCCAGGCGGCCGCCCTGGCGGCGCAGGCCGATGCGGCCCTCGCGGAGCGCGAACGCACGCTCACGGCGGCCGCCGAGGCCGCGCTTGCCTCACGACTCGAGCAACTGGTGTCCGAAACGGCCGCGGTGCTCCAGGCGAGGCAGGCGTCCCTGGCCGCCGAAGCGGACGCGGCGCTCGCCGCGCGGAGCGCCAGGCTCGCCGCCGAGACGGACGCCGTGCTGGCCGACAGGGCCGCGGCCCTCAGCCGTGCGTTCGACGATCAGGCCGCCGCACTCGCCGCCGAGATACACGCCGCCCGCACCGCGCAGCAGGCCGCGCTCGCCGCGGAGGCCGAAGCGGCCCTTGCGGATCAATCCGCCCGGCTTGCCGCCAGCGCAGATGCTGCCCTGTCCAACCGCATGGGCGCTCTCGAGCTCGAGACGCGATCGGCTCAGGCCGCCCTGGAGGCGCAGGCGCACGAGATACGCGCGGCCCTCGAGGCGGATGTCCGCAATACACAGGCGGTGCTCGCCAGCGAAGCGCTCGCCGCCCGGGCTGCCCTCGAAGCGGACGCGCGCGCGTCTCAGGCCGCCCGTGAGGCCGCACTTGCGGAGCAGGCCGACGCAGCGCTCGCCGCCCGGGAGGCCGCGCTGGCGTCGCATGCCGAGGCTGCGCTGGCCACACGCGAGGCCGCGCTTGCTGCCGAGGCCGAGTCGGTGCTGATGGCACAGACCGCCGCGCTGGCTGCGGCCGCCGAGGCCGCACTGACCGCGAAACTCGCCGATCTGGAAGCGGCGGCACGCGCCGCGCAGGCCGCTCAGGAGGCCGAGCGGGCCGCACGCGAGGCGGATCTGGCCGCACGCGAGGCCGCGCAGCGGGCCGCCGATGCCGCGGCCGCGGTTGCCCGTGCCGACGCGCAACGGGCTGCCGACGCCGCCGCCGCGGTCGCCCGTGCCGGCGCGCAGCGCGTAGCGGAGGAGGAAGCTGCGGCTGCCGCATTGACCGCTGAGCTCGACGCCGCCATGGCGTTCTCCGCACTGGCCGTCGCCACCCGTCCCGACGCCGGCCTGGACGCGGACCTCGAGGCTGTCATGGCCGAGCAAACCGCGTGGATGTTCGCACAACCCGCCGCGGAGGCTCTCGCCGCGCCGCTCATCGCCAGCCAGGACGCCGCAGAGATCGCGGCGCGGCTGCAGCCGGCATCCGCAATCACCCGCACCGTCGACACGCTGGTGGCAGCCTCCACCGATGCCCCTGTCGTGCGCCCGATGGCACGGCCGACGCTGAAGCTTCAGCAGCCCCCGGTGCAGCCGGCCGCACCCGGCGCCTCCACCGAGGCCTCTCTCGTCGAGCTCCTCCGATCGGCGGCGGCCCACCGCGCCTCCACGGTCTACGCCGTCGTCGACACGCGTCCGATGATGCGCGTCGAAGGGCAGATCAATGTCGTCGGCACGGAAGCCGCGATCGCCGCCGGGGACGTCGAACGCTTCATCTTCGAGTTCGCGCCGCGCAATCTTGTCGCCGACGCCGCACCGGAGTGGACGTGCACGGTGCCGGGTGTCGGCCGCGTGCGCTGCGTCACCTTCCACGACCAGTCGGGGGCCGGGCTGATCGTCCATCTCCCCGCGGCCGACGTGACCTCCGCCGACGAGATCGGACTGAGCCCGGAGATTCAGGCGCTCTGCAGCGCACCCGACGGGCTCATCGTGATCACCGGGCCGCGTGCCAGCGGCAAGTCGTCGATGCTGAATGCGCTGGTCGACGTCATCAACCGCACCCGCTACGACCATGTGATCACGATCGAGTCGCGCATCCGCGTGCGCCACGATCGGCGCTGCTCGTTCATCAGCCAGCGCGAGGTGCGCGGCGACGGTGATGCGATTGCGGCCGCGGCGCGCTCGGCGCTGCGCGAAGGGGCCGACGTGCTCGTGATCGAAGATCTCAGGGCGCAGGAGGCCCTCGGCGCCGCGCTGGACGCGGCCCGTGCCGGACGGCTGGTGCTGGGGTCCATCTCCGCCCCGACCGCTCCCGCGGCGCTCGAGCGCCTCGTGGACGCGTTCCCGGCCGATCGCCGTCCGCAACTCAGGGCCTCGCTGGCCGGCGCGCTTCGCGCGGTCGTGGCTCAGGTGCTGGTGCCGAAAATCGGCGGCGGCCGCACGGCCGCCCGGGAAGTGCTGCTCAGCAGCCCCGCCGTGCGCAAGCTGCTACTCGAAGGCGCCACGGGCCAGCTCCCGATCGCGATCGAGAGCGGACGCAGTCTGGGCATGCGCCCGATGGTGGACGCGCTCGGTGCGCTCGTCCGCGACGGCGTCGTCAGCATCGGTGACGCCTGCAGCGTGGCGCCCGATCGGGGTGCGCTCATCGCGGCGCTCGAGCGCGACGGCGTGGATGTATCCGGTGTGGAGAGGCGGGCCTGATCGATGGAAGTGTCGGAAGTACGGCGGCGGCTGCGGGGGGTAATCGAGGAGGCCAGGACGGCGGCGGCAGAGCGGCGCACCCGTACCGACGCTGCGGCGCATGACTATCAGGAGTTTCTCGAGCAGCGCGCGGTCCCCGTGTTTCATGCGCTGGCCGGCGCCCTGACCGGCGAGGGCCATCTCTTCAAGGTCTTCACGCCCGCCGGCTCGGTCCGCCTCGCCTCTGAACGCTCGCATGAGGAATACATCGAACTGTCGCTCGACGCTGCGTCCGATCCGCCGGCGGTCGTCGGCCGCACCTCTCGCGGGCGCGGGCGCCGGATGGTCAGCTCGGAACGGCCCGTGGCCCCACAGGTTCCGATCGCACAGGTGACCGACGAGGACGTGCTCGCCTTCCTGTTGACGGAAGTCGCGCTGCTGGTCGAGCGGTAGGGAGCGCGTCCGGGTGACCGGACTCAGAGCTATTCGTCGCTCGAGGTTCCGGGTCGCGGACGAAGGGACGGGCTCGTCGCCGGAGGGGGGCCCAGCGCGCCGGACGCGCGGAGGCGGACGATGTCGTCGGGGGAGAGGCCGCAGTCGTGCTCGAGTATCCGATCGCTGTGCTGGCCGAGGGCCGGCGGCGCGGTCCGGACCGCCCCCGGTGAGCGCGACAGTTTGATTGGCACGCCGAGGACTCGCAGCGCCCCTGCCGTCAGGTGATCAACGGTCTCGATCATGTTCCGCGCCTCGATCTGGGGATCGGCCAGCAGCTCGGCAACGTCGCGGACGGATCCGCACGGCACTCCCGCTCCCCTGAGAATCTCCACCCACACGCGCCTCGTGCGCGCCGCCATCCGGGCGGCGATCAGCGGACTGAGCGTTTCCCGCATCTCTACTCGCCTGGCGTTCGTGCCGAAACGATCGTCGCCCGCGAGTGACGGGGCGTCGATCGCGGCGCAGAAGCGCCGCCACTGCTCCTCGTTCCCCACGGCCACGACCAGGTCTCCATCGGACGCCGCGAACGTGTCGTAGGGAACAATCGAGGCGTGGCGGTTGCCCATCCGGGCGGGGGCACGCCCCGTGGCGAACGCCATGCCCGCCTGATAGGAGAGAAGCGCCGCCGCCGAATCCAGCATGCCGATATCGACCCGCTGCCCCAGGCCCGAGCGAACGCGGGCGAGGAGCGCCAGCACGATCCCCTGGGCGGCGAACATGCCCGCCGCCAGATCGGCAATCGGCACGCCGAGCCTGAACGGAGTGCCATCGGGATCCCCCGTCACGCTCATCAGCCCACCTTCTGCCTGGATCACGGCGTCGTAGCCGGCTTCACTGGCACGAGGCCCTGTCTGCCCGAAGCCCGAGATGGAGCAATA
>JANPJN010000319.1:0-5536 GCA_031425515.1 Acidobacteriota bacterium
GTCGAATCTGCGTACGCAGCCGAGCCGTTTGGACGAGGTGCGTGGACCGGGCTACGCGGTGCTCGACCTGGGACTGCTCAAGAATTTCAGCCTTGGCAGCTCGCGGCAGGCCCAGTTCCGGGTCGAGGCCTACAATGCGACCAACCGGGCGAATCTCCAGAATCCCAACACGGCGACGACGAGCACGGCGCTTGGCACGATCACCGCGCAAAACGGGCTACCGCGGCAGCTGCAACTCGCGGTGCGTGTGACGTTCTAAGAGGGAGAATCCCGATCCGCAGATGGTCACCTTGCGTGTGTCGGCGGCGTGCGCCCCGCGGACCGGCACGACTGGAGCGCAGACTGGCCGCCGTCGATCAACAAGGAAGTCCGCACCCCTCCGCGTCGCTGACGGCGTGGACGCCGGCGCCGGGGGCCTGCCGGGACGCCGGGCGAATCCGGGTGGCGATCCTGACGTAGACTCGTAGCGCCAAGCGGCCACGCGTCTGCCAGGAAGGATCCGCCCGTGCGTTTGCGCATCATCGCGTCCGTCGCGCTCGTCATCTCCGGTGCCGCACTCCTGGCCCAGTCGGGCGGCCCACCCGCGCCCGCCACGAGTCCCCAGCAGACGCCCACGTTCCGGACGGAGGCGAATTTCGTGCGCGTGGACGTCTATCCGACGAAGGCCGGGAAACCCGTGCTCGACCTGAAGCAGGAGGAGTTCGAGGTCTTCGAGGACGGTGCGCCCCAGACCGTGCAGTCCTTCGAGCACATCCTGGTGTCGCCGGCAGGCCCGGAAGCGCAGCGGTCCGAGCCGTCCACCGTCGAAGCCTCCCGGCAACTCGTGGCGAACCCCAGGAACCGGGTGTTCGTGCTCTTCCTCGACACGCCGCACGTGAGCGTTGAGGGGGGCTGGCACGCCCGGGAGCCGCTCATCCGGATGATCGACCGGATTCTCGGTCCCGACGATCTTGTCGGCGTCATGACGCCGAAGATGTCGGCCGGAGACGTCGCCTTCGCGCGCAAGACCGAGGTGATCGCGAGCGGCCTGCGGTCCCGGTGGCCCTGGGGCGAACGCGGCACCGTGCAGAAGGACGACCGCGAGCTGATGTACGAGTCGTGCTATCCCCCGCTCGGCGGAGGGCCGGTCTCGCGCACCGCGGCGGCCATGACCGCACGTCGGCGGGAGCGCGCGACGCTCGATTCGCTGACCGAGCTCGTCTACTCGCTTCGAGACATGCGCGAAGAGCGCAAGGCGATCGTCACGGTCAGCGAGGGCTGGGCCCTCTATCGTCCCGATCCGGGGCTCACGACGCTCGAATCGGGCCCCGGCGGCACGGAACGCGTGCCCGGACCGGACCCCATCACCGTCGGGCCGGACGGCCGTCTCACGACGAAGAACACCCGCGCCTCCAGCCCGTACTCGAGAACCGACTGCGACGGCGAGCGGCTGGCCCTGTCGATGATGGACAACGCGCAGTACTTCCGGGACCTGAGCCAGGAAGCGAACCGCGCGAATGCGAGCTTCTACACCGTCGATCCCCGGGGCCTGCCGGCCTTCGATACGCCCATGAACGGGCAGGGGTTGTCCGTCAACGCAGACGCACAGTCGCTTCGCAACCGGCTCGAGTCGCTGCGTGAGCTGGCGGGCGCGACCGATGGTCTCGCCGTCCTCAACAACAACGATCTGGATATGGGGATGAAGCGGATTTCCGACGACCTGTCGTCCTACTACCTGCTCGGCTACTACTCGACGAACGCCCAGCTCGATGGAAAGTTCCACAGCATCAAGGTGCGCGTGCGCCGGCCGGGGGTGGACGTGCGGGCGCGCAAGGGCTATCGGGCCGCCACCGCGAAGGAGGTCTCCGCCGCGCGAACGGCGGCCGCCGCGCCGCAGGCGGACGGCCTGGCGCCGGTGACCGCCGCACTTGCCCTGCTCGCGCGCATCCGGCCGGACGCGCGGCTGACGCTGCACGCCGTGCCGCTCGGTCCGGGCAGCCCCTCCACGGTGCTCGTGGCCGGGGAACTGCCTGCCGCTTCCGGCCCCGACGCGGCACGCGCGGCTGGCACTGTCGAGATCACCGCCACGATCGGAGGGAAGGTCACCTCGGCAACCGCTACACTGGCCCCCGGGGAACGCTCCTTCGGGGTTCCCATCACGGTGTCGGCTCCCGCAGGCCAGGTGAATCTCCGCGCCCGACTCGCCGCAGCGTCACCCGATGCGCCAGAGCTTTCCGGCAGCAGCACGGTCGATCTGGGCGGCCCGCCGCAGCCCATGCTGTTCCGCAGAGGACCGACCACGGGGAACCGGCTGGTGCCGGCCGCGACGTTCCTCTTCAGCCGCACGGAACGGGCACGGCTGGAGTTTCCGATCGCGGCCGACGCGAAGATCTCGGGAGGGCGTCTGCTCGATCGCACGGGGCAGCCGCTCGGCGTCCCGGTCACGATGAGCGACAGAGTGGACGCCGCGACCAGCCAGCGATGGGCCACCGCCGACATCACGCTGGCGGCACTGGCCGCCGGCGACTACGCCGTCGAGGTGACGATTGCGCGCGGCACGACGACCGACCGGCTGGTGGCCGCAATCAGGGTTGGTCGATAGCGCGGGACGTCGCCGCGAGGGGTCCGGTCGCGTCGGCTGGCGCGTGCGGGCCTCCACGAGGGGATGGACCGGTGTAGGATGGCCTGCGGGCGGCTGAGCGCCGGGGCCGTGATCAGTCCGGCGCTTCAAGAGGGGAGCTCAATCATGCGTGTCCTGACCAGGTACTGTCCGATCGTCCTCGGCGTCGCGATGATCGTCTCGGGCTGCGGATCTCCGCCGGCGGCCGAGGTCGATGCGGCAAAGGCATCCGTGGACAAGGCGGCCGCCGACCCCGGTGCGCAGTACGCGGCCGAATCCGTCAAGGCGGCGCAGGACGCTCGCGCGGCGCTCGATGCCGAGCTGAAGGTGCAGGACGGCAAGCTGATGAAGTCCTACGACCGGACGAAGGAGCTCGCCGCGGCCGCGAAGGTGGCCGGCGACAAAGCGGCCGCCGATGCGGCGGCCGGAAAAGAACAGGCGGACGCCGTCGTCAAACGGAAGGCGGACGCCGCGGCCACCCGAGCGAAGATGCGGGCATCGGCAGTCCGACCCGGCGGCCGCATCATGCCGCCGAAAAAAATCAAGAACGTGCCGCCTGTGTACCCGGCGCTCGCACGCACGGCTGGCGTGGCGGGCGAAGTGGAGATCGAAGCGACGATTGGCATCGACGGCAAAGTCGCCGACGCCGAGGTGACGCGTTCGATTCCGCTCCTCGATCAGGCGGCCCTCGATGCCGTGCGCCAATGGGAGTATCTGCCGACCATGCTCAACGGCACGCCGGTGCCCGTCGTCGTAAAGGTAACTATCAACTTTGAGCGATAACGCATCCCCGCCGGCAGCAGGCGCGCACGCGACCAGAGACGACCGCCTGCTGTCGGCACGCTTTCCGCGGGCATCCACGTACAACCCCGAGTGGGTGCTCGCCAGTGCCAGTGGAGGCGCGCCCGCGCTGTGGCTCGCGGAGTGGCTCGCGCCGGCCCTGGGCCTGCGGCCCGGCATGCGCGTACTGGATCTGGGCTGCGGGCGCGCCGCCACGTCAATCTTCCTGCGCCGTGAGTTCGACGTCGAGGTGTGGGCCACGGACCTGTGGTTCAGCGCCGCGGAGAACGCCCAGCGCATACGCGATGCGGGCGTGGACGATGGGGTGTTTCCGATTCACGCCGATGCCCGGTCGCTGCCGTTCGCACCGGAGTTCTTCGATGCGATCGTGTCCATCGATTCCTTCCCGTACTACGGCACCGATGCGTTGTATCTGAACTACCTCGCGCAGTTCGTGAAGCCGGGCGGCGTCATCGGCGTCGCGGGCGCCGGGCTGATGCAGGAGTTCGACGGCCAGGTGCCCGGCCACCTCGAGGGCTGGTGGACGCAGGACCTCTTCGCATTCCACTCGGCCACCTGGTGGCGTCGGCACTGGGAACTGACCGGCATCGTGGACGTCGAGGTCGCCGAGACCATGCCCGACGGCTGGCAACGCTGGCTGGACTGGCACCGGGCGGTGGCGCCCGACAACGCCGTCGAGATCAAGGCGGTGGAGGAAGACGCCGGGCGATACCTCGGCTACGTGCGGTTCACCGGACGACGGCGGGCCGGCGTGAAGCTGGAAGAGTACTGCTGGCCCGACACGATGCGCTCGCTGCCGCCGCAGTACACGAAGCAGCCCCTCCTGCGCGACGGGAAGCCGTGACGAGCATCGGTGAGCGAGAGACAACGGAAGAGCAGAGGATGAGCATGCGGTCGAGAACGGCAGGGCGGTGTGGGCGGGCGGTGATGGTGCTCGGTGTCGTGGTCGGGGCTCTCTCGACGCAGCCGACCGTGCGCGCGCAGGCACCGGCCGCGCAGGCAGGGGAGGCGGCGTTCCGCGCGCTCTACAAGGAACTCGTCGAAATCAACACGACGCTCTCCGTGGGGAGTTGCACGGCAGCGGCGAAGGCCATGGCGACCAGGCTCGAGGCGGCGGGCATTCCGGCGAGCGACATGCAGATCCACGCACCGGCGGATCGCCCGAAGGATGGTGCGCTCGTCGCCGTGCTGCGTGGCCAGGACCGCCAGCTGAAGCCGATTCTCCTGCTCGCGCACGTCGATGTGGTCGAGGCGAAACGCGAAGACTGGGTACGCGATCCCTTCACGCTCGTCGAGGAGGACGGCTGGTTCTACGCACGCGGCGCCAGCGATGACAAGGCGATGGCGGCGGTCTTCACCGACAGCCTCATCCGCTATCGCGCCGAGGGCTTCACACCTCGTCGCGACATCAAGCTCGCGCTCACCTGCGGCGAGGAGACCTCGACGACGTTCGACAGCGTCGAGTGGCTGATGAAGACCCGCCCCGAGGTGCTTCAGGCGGCGTTTGCGCTGAATGAGGGCGCCGGCGGCGAGCTCGACGCGAATGGCCGGCCCCAGGCGCTGCAGATTCAGGCCGGTGAAAAGGTGTACGAGGACTTCGTCCTGGAGACGACCAGCGGCGGCGGGCACAGCTCGCGCCCCGTGAAGGACAATGCCATCTACCGGCTCATGGGCGGGTTGTCGCGGATCGCGGCCTGGAGATTCCCGGTGACCCTCAATCCCGTCACGCGAGGATATTTCGAGGCCCAGGTGAAGCTGTCGCCGGCCTCCGCCGACGATATCCGTGCGGTGCTGAAGGATCCCTCGAATGAGGCGGCGGTCGAGCGCCTCTGGGCAGTGAACGCCGGCTGGAACAGCATGCTGCGCACCACCTGCGTGGCGACGACGGTGAACGCCGGCCATGCGACGAACGCGCTGCCGCAACGCGCGCAGGCCAACGTGAACTGCCGTATCCTGCCGGGCCAGTCGCCCGACGCCGTGCGGGACACGCTCGTCAAGGTGGTTGCCGACGCCACCATCACCATCAAGGGTCTCGAGCACCCCGGAGAGCCGTCCGCGCCGCCAGTCCTGTCGCCGAACATCATGAAGCCCATTCACACGCTGGGCGATCGGTTCTGGCCGGGCGCGACCGTGGTC
>JANPJN010000320.1:0-5190 GCA_031425515.1 Acidobacteriota bacterium
GAGATCGTCGATGACGAGCGGCGAGCTCGCGATGCCCCAGGCGGGAATCTCCGTGCCGGTGTCGGTCGCCGCATTGCGCGACCAGATCTTCGCGCCGGTGCGCGCGTCGAGAACGGTCACGATGCCGGTCGCCCCCATCGCATACACGCGACTGCCGGCCAGGGTCGGCGTGCCGCGTGGCCCCGCCCCGGCATTCGATTCATAGAACCGCACGAGCTCGCGGTGCTTCCAGACCGGTTCGCCGGTCGAGAGCCGGTAGCACGAGACGAGCTCCTCCTCGCCGCGTTGCTCCTGCGTATAGAGCAGGTTGTCACGCACGGCAAAGGATGACCACCCGGGCCCGACCGGCCTGCGCCAGATCTCCGGCGGTGACGCGGCCGGCCAGTCGGTGCGGATCCGCACGCCGCGAACCACGCTGTCGCGATGGGGTCCGCGAAAGCCAGGCCATGCGACTCGCGCGACGGCCTCGCTCGAGGCGGCACCGCTACTGGTGGCAGCATCCGCGCTTCCCGGCCGCGGCTCGCTCGCCACCGACGGCGACACGCTCGCGGCCTCCGCCGCCGGAACGGCGGCCGGCGGTGCGAGTGCGGGCGCCGGACCGGGTGATGGCGTCGCCGTCACAGCCTCGGGCTTCGCCTCCGCCAGCAGGCGCTGTTCGGGTGTCGGCGTCCAGCGCCAGTGCAGCTCGGAGCCCGCGCCGATCACTCCCCCGGTCCGGAGGAGTGCGAATGGCACGCACGAGAGCGCGATCGCCCCCGCCATGGTCGCCAGGCGGATCGCGTCCGGCAGACGCTGACTCACCACCGCCCAGGCGACAAGTGCGAGGCCGAGCACGGGTGCCAGGTACAGGGGCAGCATCATGCCCATGTGGCCGCCGCGTACTGACTCGTGCACCACCAGACTGGTCAGCACGCCTCCCAGCATCATCAGCAGCGGTGCTGCGAGCCGCTCCGGCCAGGGTGCGCGACTGAAGGCCAGCCACCAGACGACAATCACCACGCCCAGGAGCACGCCGGCAATCATCGCCAGCAACGCGAGGGGCATCTCGGCGATCTCGGCATCCGGCGCGAGCACCGGCACGACGTAGCGCGCGACGACGAGCAGGATCGCGAGAATCACGCCGGGGCGCAGCCGAAGCGGGCGAGTCGGAGTCATGAAGGACACCTCTTGCGTGTGCGCATTGCCGAGCGACAGGGGGGCGTCGTCCCTGGACCCCGGAAGCCTTAGACGTAGACAATCTACTACTAGTTCGATCTTGCCGCCAGGAGGCGATGGAGAGGCGCCCAGGCCGCGGGGCCAGGTTCCGATGGTCAGCGAGCCATGGTCGGATCGGATGTCTCGGCGAACGCAAGGTGGTTTCCGTCGGGGTCCACAATCATCAGCGTCTTTACGGTGCCGCCGGACGACTGCTGCCGGGTGTCGATACCCAGTCCCGCGAGCTGCGCGACGTGCTCTTCGATACGGCTGACTGCCAGCGTGAAGGAGCCAGCGCCTGCGCGTTCCGGAAGCTGATAGACCTGCAGCCAGCCCCCGCGCTCGAACCTCCACTCCGCGACGTCCGGCATCGGCGTAGAATCGGGCCGCTTCCCGAGGACCTGCGCATACCATTCGACGGCGGCGCGAAAATCTCTGACAGCCACACTGGCCAGCACGTTATTGATTGGCATGAATCCCCCTCGTTTTGACGGGCCTGAGTTTCATGCACCTCACCGCAGGGAGTCAATCCGGCGGGCCATTCGTCAGGCCGGGTCTGTGACGGCACTTGAACGCAGGGCGCGGCTGGTCTACCGTGCCCCCTGTATCGGCCTTCCGGGGTCACTCAACACCACTTTGATCAGCCCATGATGCAGGATTCCAGCACACGCGACGTGACGGCGTTCTGCGACGCGGTCAGCGGAGGCGACGTGGCGGCCGTGCGGCGCCTTCTGGATGTCGCGCATGTCCGGACACGGATCAATGATCCGATGTTTGCGTTCGGCCAGCGGGCGGCGCACATCGCGGCGAAGAACGCCGCCATGCTCGACGTCCTGATCGCGGCCGGCTCGGACCTGAATCTGAAGAGCTCGTGGGAGCATGGTCCCTACACGGTGCTCGACAACGCCAGCGCGGAGACAGCCCGGTTCCTGCTGGCGCATGGGGCGACGCTCACGCCGAACGTGGCGGCGCGCCTGGGCTGGCTCGACGAGCTCGTGGCACTCGTGGACGCGGATGCTGCCCTCGTGCACGCCCGGGGCGGCGACGGCCAGCAGCCGCTCCACGAGGCGAGGACCGTCGCAGTCGCGGACTTCCTGCTGGATCGCGGTGCGGGTGTGGACGTCCGCTGTATCGATCACGCCTCCACACCGGCGCAGTACGCACTCGCGGACCGTCCGGACGTCTGCCGGCGCCTGCTCGATCGCGCGGCCACGCCCGACATTTTCATGGCGGCCCGCCTCGGAGACCTCGCTCTCGCCACCCGCCTGCTGAACGCCGACCCGACCTGCGTGGCCGCGCGCATCAGCGCTCCGGGCTATGCACCGGTTCCGCCTTCGACCATCTACGGCTGGTCACTCGGGTTCGGCCTGTCCGCGCAGGAGGTCGCGCGGACGTCCGGTCACCGCGACGTCCACGATCTGCTCGCGGCCCGGAGCTCGCCACGTCTCCGCTTCATCAACGCCGCCCTGGCCGCCGATGCGCACGCAGCGGCCGCTGTACTCGCCGAGGATTCGTTGCTCCTGCCCTCCCTCACAGGCGATGAACACGCGCACCTCGCCCACGCCATCTTTCACGAGCGCTTCGATGCGGCCGAGGTCATGCTGGCGCTCGGATTCGACCCGGCCGCTCCAGGAGTGGACGGCGGCACGGCGCTGCATGCCGCCTGCTGGGTGGGCAGTGTGCGGATGGTCGAACGCCTGCTCGCACGCGGCGGGCTGCCGATCGACGCCAGGGATCCGACCCACCAGAGCACGCCGCTCGGCTGGGCCGCGTTCGGGTCCGTCCACCGGCGTGGGGCAGGCGCCGACTATCCGACGGTCGCCGATCGGCTGATCACCGCTGGCGCCGACATCACGGCAGCAGGCAACGGCGCCGGACGGACGCTCCTGGCCATGGCGGACGGCAATGCGGCCATGCAGGCCGCACTGCGCCGCCACGGCGCGCGGTGAGCCTCAGGCCCCTCGCGTCTTCCTCCGCTCCCTGAAATCATGCACACGCCTCCGCGCATCGACGATGACGGGAAGCGCAGCACGAAACGGAGAATTCAGCACCAGCGCGCGGACTCCCTCCTTGCGGCGTCGGCGAAGAACGATTCGCTCCAGCATGGCCGTCAGCGCCGCGTCACTCGATCGCTGGCGCACGAACTCCAGGTTCTCCTCCACCAGCGGCAGGCTGTCGAGCCGCACGAGCTCGGGCCAGTGGCCCGTTGACTTGTTCGGAAACGTCGGAGCCTGCTCCAGCAGTCCCAGCGCCCGCAGCGCCACCATCGTCCGCACACACTTCCGGCACTCGCAGCAGTTGTGCACGCCGCCGAAGTTCATGACGCACACCCGGAGATGCTTCAGCACCAGGTCCCGATCCCATTCGAGAATGCGTGCAAGCTTATCCGGACGTCCCAGCTCCGAGCCGTCGTGCACGATCTGGACACGCTCGGTCGAGAACCGCTCGTCCACCAGCGGCGTGGTGCCAATCACGACCGGATTCCGGTAGGAATGCGTCGACGGGATGCAGACATGGCTGAAGCCGCCGGCCAGGCTCAACGCCGTCGCCGCGAGGCCGCTGCCGCAATACAGATAGAGCCAGTCGGCGTCGAAGTGCGTGCGCAGGTTGCTTTCGCCGACGATGCACTCGACGCCGGCCGCGGCGGCAATCTCCTGCACGAGCGCCTGCGAGGCCTCGACGCCTCTGAGGAAATCGAGGGGCTTCTCGAGGCCGCGCATGAAGATGATGTGCGTCAGCGGCGCGGGCAGCGACTCGGGCCCGAGGAACTTGAGGAGCGTGTAGAACGAATCCACACCACCCGAGAAGAACGTGGCTGCGCGGTTCGGCAGCGGCGCGGGATCGACGTCCCGGGCTGTGGCGTGAATGGCCGAGCGCGTCATCGCGGGATGCCACGTGCGCACGATGTCGCGGATGCGCGGGAGCTGGAAGAGCAGCCGTGGCGACAGGGGGGGCGAGATGTGCAGCGGCTCTCCCCGCAGCATCGCGGGAATCAGCATCGCCACCGCGAAGGCGTCGGCCGATCGCGAGACGAACGACTCGAACGCGATCGGAAACTCGAAATACAGCTCGAACACCCCGGGCTGGCGGTCGCTCTCCGCCTCCCCCACGAGGCGTACCGTGTCCGCCCCGGTGCGGATCGATACGTTGTGCAGTCGCATTCACACCTCGGATACCTGGCCGGCCGGCCTACGCGGCCTGGCTCTTTCGGCGGGGATTGTACTCCCGCCGGCCGCGCGCTAGGCCTGCATCATCTCGCGCACGCGCGGGGCGACCCGGGCGCCGATCAGTTCGATGCTCTTCATCAGCGCGGCGTGCGGCAGCGTGCCGGCGCTGTATTTGAGGTTGAAGCGCGAGAGCCCGAGCGCGCGAGCGGTCTGGACGATCTTGGTCGCGACCGTCTCCGGCGAACCGACGCACAGCGCCCCGGCCGGTCCGGCCTCACGGTCGAACTGCTCCCGCGTGGCGGGCGGCCAGCCCCTCTCCCCACCGATGCGGTTGATCATCGTCTCGTAGTGCGGCCAGAGCTCGTTCCGGGCCTCGTCGTCTGTGGCGGCCACGTGCCCCGGCGAGTGGACCGCGATCGGCAGCATGGGCTGACCGAGCTTCTCGAGCGCCTCGCGATAGAGGTCCACGAAGGGCCGGAAGCGTCCCGGGCTGCCCCCGATGATCGCGAGGGTCAGCGGCAGGCCGAAGCGCGCCGCGCGGACGACCGACTCGGGGCTTCCACCGACGCCGACCCAGGTCTTCAGCGGCCCGTTGTCAACCGGCGGGTGAATCACCACGCCCGACACGGCCGCCCGCGTCGTCCCGCTCCACGTCACCTGACCGCCCTTGAGCAGCTCCGCGAAGAGCGACAGCTTGTCCTCGAACAGCTCATCGCGGAGCTGCTCAAGGGGGGGCCGGTGATGTGGAGCGGGACGACGCGCGCGGCGGTGTCGGGCGTGGTGATTCACCCGCCGGTGGACAATGGGCCGCTGAAGGCCTGGGTCGGCG
>JANPJN010000321.1:0-4266 GCA_031425515.1 Acidobacteriota bacterium
AACACGATCCACTCGACCTGGCACTGGATGTCGCGCGGATGCAGAAGTCCCGCGGCATACGCCTTCCGGATATCCGTCACCCGCCAGTCGTCGGCCGGCGCCCCGAATCCCGGCCTGGCGCAGAACCCGGTGAGGTTCAGCCAGCGCGCCTCGTGCGCGGGGCCCCTGCCACGGCCACCGGCCGTCTCGATCAGCACATCGGCCAGCGCCCTGAGCGCGCCGATCGGCCACGACGCCTTGCCGTGGCCCAGCGCCCCCTCGATCGCCGCGGTCAGCGCCCCCGGGTCATCGCCCGCGGAGCTTCCAAACACGCCGCGCACCAGCGCCTGCGCTCCGGCGAGCAACGCCTCGCCCACAATCACGCGCGGCGCATCCTCCCCGTTATTCTCCTCCGCGCCGTTGTCGTCGCTCGCGAAGATGTCCGTGTCCGCACCGCGAAGGTTGAAGGCCAGGCGCCATCGGTGCTCCGTCGCCACCGACTCGCACCACAGCTCGAGGGTGCCGGTTTCCGTGTAGGCCGCCGCCAGGCGGACGGCGATCGGGACGCGCTTCGAACGCTTGCCGTAGCGCAGGGCCGTCACGAGCGGCGCATGGCGGTGGACGTCCTCCAAATCCCCGAACGTCACGACGGCATCGATCGGATCCGCCCGCGACATCGCGCTGTACAGCGTGAAGGCTGAGGGCTGGTTTGCGACCACGGTGAGCTCGCGTTCGAGGGCCACGCGGGTGCCTTCCTGGGTCCCGCGCGGCATCACGCACACGGCCGTCGTCACTTCCCCCTCCCCGGCCACGCCGATGTAGTACGACCGTGACGCTCCCGCACGAATGAGCAGCCGCCGGGCTCCGGATGGGTCCTGACGCAATCGCCCGTAGAACGCCGCACCGATCGCGACGCTCGCCTCGGGGTTCGCATTCTCGAGCACCTGAGGAGACCGGCCGGACCACGCCGTGAGTGCCTCGACGACACGCGCACGCGCGATGGCGGGCGCGAAGAAGCCGCCGTTGAAGAGCACGGCGTCCGGCTGCGCCATGCCCCCATGATCAGTCGCCGCGCGGGTCAGGAACGCGGCCAGGTGCCTGGTGATGGCCGGTTCGCTCTCGAACGGGAGCCCGAGCTCCCGCAGTCCCGGTCGCCGGCTGCGCGCGGGCAGGTCGTCGGCATCTGTCACGGGCAGGAAGCCGTCGCACAGCGCGCGCACCACATCGTCACGTGTCAGTTCCGTCGTGAGACCGCCGCCGACCACGCCCCGCCCGCCGCCGAGCAGCGTGAGCGGCACGCGCGCGGGGCCGTCGTGTGCCAGCAGGTGTTCCTTGGCCGCGCTGCACTTGCGCCGAAGGATTTGCCGCTGGCTGAGCGACAGCCTCGTCGCGCCGCCCGACAGACGGCTTTCGGCCAGGACGCCCAGCGCGAAGTCCAGGTTGTCTCCACCGAGGAGCAGGTGTTCGCCGATGGCGACCCGTTCGAACACGAGCGCGCCGTCCTCGAGCGTCGTCCGGATCAGGCTGAAGTCGGTCGTGCCGCCGCCGACGTCGCAGACAAGCACGAGCGCGCCGGCGCCCAGCGTCGCGGCGAGGTCGCGGGGATGCGCCGCGATGCAGGCATAGAGCGCCGCAAGGGGCTCCTCGAGCAGCGTGACCGACAGCAGACCTGCGTCGCGCGCCGCCTGGACGGTCAGTTCGCGCGCCTCCTCGTCGAACGACGCCGGCACGGTGAGCACCACCGCCTGACGATCCATGCGGAGGGATTCGCCGCGATCGGTGTGTTCGTGATCCCAGGCAGACCGCAGGTGCGCGATCAGGCGTGCGGAGGCGTCAACAGGCGACAGCCGGCGCGGCGCCTCGTCGATCCACGGGAGAATGGCCGCCGAGCGATCGACGGCGGCGTTCGATAGCCACGATTTCGCGGAGGCAATCTGTCGCGACGGTACAAGGGATCCGTGATCACGGGCGAACACGCCAGCGACCGGGTCCGGGGCCGGGCTCCACGGGGCCGGCACCAGGCCTGCAGCGATCTCCTCGTCGGTCGGAAAATACAAAAAGGACGGCAGCGTCGCCTGCCGGCCGATCTCCCCTGCCGCCACGAGCTGCGGAATGTCGAAGACCTGGATGGGCCCGCGCGCCCCGGACCATGCCACCGCCGAATTGGTCGTGCCGAGATCGATCCCGACAGCGCGTGGCGCGGCCGCGTCGCTCAGGACTCGCGCTCCCTGATGCTCAGCTCCAGCTTCCACCGCTCGTCGCTATCGCGCGACACGCACCAGATCTCCAGCGTCCCGATCTCGGTCACGCGGCTCTCGAGCGTTACGGGCACCACGGCGTCCTCTGCGCCCTCCCTCCGCAGCACGACGTCGAGCGGGCCAAGCTCCTCCAGATCATCGCCCCAGTCTTCGATGAGGGCTCCGGGTCGGTCCCCTTTGCGGACGGTGGACGACAGGAACCTGAACTCCGCCGGCTCCCCGACGACGAGCCCGAACTCGCGGCCGGGAATCCGTGCACTCGTGCCCTCTTCCATGCCAAAGGGAACCACGCAGAGCGCCTTCAGCGGGGCCGCAAGGCCGGGCACGGAGGGCATCGCACTCTCGATGCCGATGTAGTACGTGCGCGGTGCGCCGCTGCGGATACGGATACCCCGTCCCCGCCGCGCCAGCCCATACGACGCGGCGCCGAGCGCCACCGCGTGATCGAGCCTGTCGGTCTCGAGCACGTGCCGATCCTCGAGCGGAGCGAAGCCCTCCTCCGCGATCCAGCCGTTCAGGACCTCGAGGACGCGAGCGCGCAGCGCCGGCGCCTTCATCACCCCGCCGTTGAAGAGGATGTGCGTCGGACACGCGAGCCCGCCCGGGCCGCGCCGCACCGCGGGACCGCTCCCCTGCGCGCTCTCGCGCGACAGGAACCGCGCGAGATGACGCGTGACGGCGGCGTCAGCCGCGTACGGTAGCCCCAGCTCCTGAAGGCCGCCCCTCCGCGCCCGCCCCGGCATCTCGGTGCGCCCGACGACGGGGAAGAAACCGTCGCGCAGGACCTGCTGCACGTCCTCCTGCGTCAGCGCCGTCGTCATGGCGGCGCCGACCAGGCGCGATCCCCGTCCGAGGAGCGTGACGGGCCGCTCAGCCTGCGACGGATCGGCCAGCAGCGCTTCCTTGGCCATCCGGGCCTGGTGCCACAGGCCATGGAGTTGCCACGTATCCACCCTGTGCCCCGCCGATTCGAGACGCTGCTGGAGCAGGCGCGCCAGCGCGAGATCCATGTTGTCGCCGCCGAGCAGGATGTGCTCGCCGACCGCCACACGCTCGAGCGTGAGATCGCCGCCCTGGTCCGACACGGCAATGAGGCTGAAGTCGGTTGTGCCGCCACCGACATCGCAGACCAGCACGAGATCGCCGACGCCGATCCTCCGCCGCCACGCGTCGCCTCTGGCCTCCAGCCAGGCGTAGAACGCCGCCTGCGGCTCTTCCAGCAGTGTCACGTGCGCGAGTCCCGCCTCCTGCGCCGCGCGCAGCGTCAGCTCGCGGGCGGCTTCGTCGAACGACGCCGGCACGGTGATAAGCACGTCCTGCAGCGCCAGCGCCAGTTCGGGCCGGCCTTGCGCGACGCCCGCATCGAACGCCTGTGCGAGATGCCGCAGGTAGGCCGCGGAGGCCTCGACCGGCGAGATGTGCGGCACATCGTCTGGCGCACCCCACGGAAGAATCGGCGCCGTGCGGCGCGCCCCTCCATACGACAGCCAGGACTTCGCCGAGGCGACGAGCCGCATCGGCGCTTCGGCGCCGCGGCGCCGCGCGAGCTCGCCAATCACGTAGGGCGGGGCGGGATCCCAGGGAATCGCGGTGCTGCCGGCCGGGAAGTCGAGGTCGCCAGGGAGATAGAGGAACGAGGGCAGGAGCGTCCGACCCTGCACTTCACCGGGGTTCACGAGCTGCGGGATCTCGAGCACGCCGGCCGGGGGTGCACTCTCGCCTGCCGCGGTGTCCGCGCAGGCCAGGGCACAGTTGGTGGTGCCGAGATCGATGCCGACGACGAAGCGCTGGGTCACGGGAAGTTACTGCACTTCGACTTCGGCCGGAGCGAGGACCGAGCGTCCGGCTGCCGGCGCCGGCGGCAGATCGACACGGGTCGCTTCCCAGCCGCGGTGACGGAGGATTCCGGAGAAGGGGGGCCGGCCGGTCGTATTGCCGATCACCTTGACGCGCGCCGGATCGACGTCGCGATCCAGCGTCACCGCCTGCCCTTCGTCGTCCTGGATCACCGGGGCGATCGAGAAGTACT
>JANPJN010000322.1:0-6655 GCA_031425515.1 Acidobacteriota bacterium
CGGCCGGCGCGCGCGAGGTAGGCGGCGCTCACGAGGCCGTTGTGCCCGCCGCCAATCACGATGACGTCGTATCGAGCCATGGACCGTCTGCCTACCTTATACTCTGGGCCAGCAGGCGCCGCGCGGGGCCCATCCTGACGCCCGCCCGCTGGCCACCATGCCGATCGGCACGCCCTTCCACGCGCGCACGTTCCCGCTCTGCGAGAGCCTCAGCTACCGGGACTGGTCGGGCTATTACGCGGCCAGTTCGTACGAGGTGCATCACGAGCACGAGTACAGCGCGATCCGTCACGCCGGTGCCCTGATCGACATCTCGCCGCTTTTCAAGTACCTCGTCGCCGGCCGCGACGCGGCCGCGCTCGTGGATCGGATTATCACGCGCGACGTGTCGGCGCTCGCGGTCGGCCAGGTGGCCTATACCCCCTGGTGCGACGAGTTCGGGCGGGTGATCGACGACGGGACGGTGTCGCGGGTAGGCGACGCCGTCTTCCGCTGGACCGCGGCGGACCCGAGCCTGCGCTGGCTGCGCCTGAACGGCGCCGGACTCGACGTCACGATCGACGACATCTCCGAATCCGTCGCCGCGCTCGCGCTGCAGGGGCCGGCGGCGGCTGACGTGCTCCGGTACGCGGCCGAGATCGACGTGGACGGCTTGAGATACTTCCGCGTGGCGCCTGGTCGCATAGGCGGCGTGGCGATCGAGATCTCCCGAACCGGGTACACGGGAGATCTCGGCTACGAGGTGTGGATGCCGGCGGCGCAGGCGACGGTCGTGTGGGATGCCCTGATGGCGGCGGGCCGCCCGCTCGGTCTTGCCCCTGCCGGCATGCTGGCGCTCGACGTGGCGCGGGTCGAAGCGGGCCTGCTCCTCATCGACGTGGATTTCTTCAGTTGCCGGAAGGCGCTCATCCCCTCACAGTGCAGCACCCCCTTCGAGCTGGGCCTCGGGCGCCTCGTCAGTCTGGAGAAGCGGCCTTTCGTGGGGCAGCGCGCGCTGCGTGAGGCGGCGCGGCGCCCGGCGCCGAAGCAGGTCGCCGGTCTCGAGATCGACTGGGCGGCGGTGGAGCGGATTCACGATCGTCTGGGGTTGCCGGCGACGGCGCCCACGACCGCGTCGCGCGTCGCCGTTCCGGTGTACCGCTCCGGGCGGCAGGTCGGGAAGGTGACGTCCTCGACGTGGTCCCCGGTCCTGAAGAAGATGCTGGCGCTGGCGACCCTCGCCTGGCCGAATGCCGAGCCTGGCGGTGAGGTGGAGGTGGAAGTCACCGTCGAAGCCGTGCGCCACTACGTGCCCGCTCGTGTCGTGACGCTGCCCTTCTTCAATCCTCCCCGCAAGACCGCTCAGCCGCCACCGACCGCCGGGGACGCGATCGGCCCGGCGCACGGGTCCGGGCCGCTGGCGGTGGCTGCCCTGCCGGGGAAGTGATACAACGGCACCGGTGCACCCTTCCGAGCCCGTCCCGCCTCCATCCCTCAAGCGCGTGCTCGGCCCCTGGGATCTGACGGCCATCGGCGTCAATCAGGTCATCGGCAGCGCCGTGTTCGCGCTGCCGGCGGCGCTGGCGGCAATCGCGGGCCCCTGGAGCCCGTGGATGATCGCGGCGGTCGGCGTCGCCTCCATGTTGATTGCGCTTTCCTTTGCGGAGGTGGGGAGCCGTTTCGACGGGACGGGCGGGCCCTACCTCTACGCGCGCGCGGCGTTCGGCCGCTTCACGGCCTTCGAGGTCGGCTGGATGCTCTGGTTCACCCGCGCGGCGAGCTGGGCATCGGTCATCCACGTGCTGGTGTCGTCGCTGGGTTTCTACTGGCCGCGCGCGACCTCCGGCGCGCCCCGCGCCGCCATCATCACGCTCATCATCGCGGGCATTGCCGCCGTCAATGTCCGCGGCATCCGACAGAGCAGCCTCGTCGTCAATCTCCTCACCGCCGGGAAGCTGTTGCCGCTCACCGTCTTCATCGTGGCCGGCCTGTTCTTCGTCAGCTGGCCCAGGCTGTCGGCGTCCGGCGCGCTGTCGGCGAGCGAGCTCTCCGCGAGCGGCCTGCTGCTGATTTTTGCCTTCGGCGGGTATGAGGTGGTCCCGGTCGTCGCCGGAGAGTCGCGCCATCCGCGGCGGGACGTGCCTTTTGCTCTCATCATGACGATCGCGATCGTCACCGTCCTGATGACGCTCGCGCAGGTTGTCGCCATCGGAACGCTGCCGGAGCTGGCGGCGTCGAAGACGCCGCTCGCCGATGCCGCCGCGCGCTTTCTCGGGGCCGGGGGCGCCGCCATGATCACGGTTGGCGCCGTGCTCTCCACCTCGGGCAACAACATGGGACAGGCGCTGTCGGGATCGCGCAACCTGTTCGCGCTCGCCGAGCAGAGGGATCTGCCGGCGTTCTTCGGTCGGGTCCACGGGACGTACCGGACGCCGGTGAATGCGATTCTGGTGACCGCCGGCGTCGCGCTCGTCCTCGCCCTGTCGGGAACGTTTCAATCCCTGGCGGCGGCGAGCGCCATCAGCCGGCTCGTGGTGTATGTGGCGACCTGCGCGGCTACCCTCCGTCTGAGAAGCGCACGCTTTGCCGGCGTGGTCGGACCCCCGGCGTTCGTCCTTCCCTTCGGCCCTGTCGTGCCCCTGGCCGCGATCGCGATTGCCATGGCGATCCTCGTCGGCGCCTCGCCGCTGCAGCTCACGGCGGGCTTCGCGGCGCTTGGCGCGGGTGCCCTGCTGTATCTCGCCGCCGTCCGCGGGTCCACCGCGCCCGAGGCGCCGATCAGTCCGCGCTGATCGAGAGCACGTCGTACTTCCAGACCGCCGCCGCATACGCCAGCGGCGTCAGCAGCCCGAGCGCCCAGATGGCCACCGTCAGCACGAGACGGCTCGCGCTGTTTGGCGCCACGATCGTCAGGATGGGCGCGAAGACGACCGCAAGGACGCCGCCCCCGATCTGACTGAGGAGCACGAGCTCGAGCACCCGCTTCAGGTGAACCAGACCGGTCTCGTGCATCTCGCGGTGGCTCCGCGACAGCGACACGATCGCCGAGATGGGCAGGACGATCCCCAGCAGCATCAGCAGAGGGAACCCGAACACGATCAGCGCGAGGACGTAGGGCGCGCGAAGGTCCGCGGCGCTCGCGGGGGCGAAGCGCACCATGCCGGCGATCGCCAGCGGCGTCACGCCGTACGCCACCGCCATCTGGATGCCGGAGGTCTTGATCCACGGCCGCCGCCGGGGGAACACCTGCGTGAAGTGGAAGAGCAGCAGAGCGCCGACGCCAAGGCCGGTCATGATAGCGGCGGTCGCCCCGGCCGGCAGCTTCGAAGGATCGCCCGCACCACGGACCCACAGCAGGATCGGCACGCCGAAGGCCACCAGGTTCGCGAAGGCGAACGCCAGGAACACGCGCGTGCGGATGTCCTCCTTTGCGCGCAGCCATGCCGCGACCCCGATGAGCACGTAGCAGGCGGCGGCGAGCCCCTGGGTGAGGCCGTCAATGAGCGTGAAGGCGGGGGCGGGCAACTGGAGGATTAATTCGTGGGCCGGGCGCTTCGGCGGTAGACGATCCGGCCGTCGAAGATCGTCACGGCCACGTCGGCGGCGGCCGTTGCGTCCACGGTGGCGGCGGGCGCGGCGAAGATGTCGCGCGACAGCACGACGAGATCGGCCAGCATGCCGGGCTCGATCGATCCCTTACGCTGCTCGTCGAACGAGGCATAAGCAGGGGAGGAGGTAAAGGCTTCGACACGACGGACGAGCGTCAGGCCTTCTGTCTCTGGCCGGGCCACCGCGGCCACGACGGACTCCAGCGGCCTCACCGCGGAGTCGGGCCACCCGGTCGCCAGGGCCAGCCGGATGCGCGCCGCGGTCAGCGCGGCGGCCAGCGACGTCGTCACGGGGACAGACTCTCCCTGGGGCGCCGTCGCGGTCTCGAGGTCCACTGCAGCGACGGGCGCCGCGGGGCGCAGCACGGCGATGAGGCCGAGCGGACCGAACTTCGGGAGGTCAGCACGATCGACCGCGCCGGAACTTTCGATTCGGTGCCGGCGGCCCCTCGCGGGCTCGGGGTTCGACATCGCGGCGTGCTCGAAGGCATCGAGCGCGAGGCGCGCGGCCCGCTCGCCCGGCGCCTCCACAGTGATCTGGAAGCCTCTGGCGTCGAGCAATCGCACCAGCCGGTTCAGCGCGTCAGGGGCAGTGCCTCCAGCTGGCGGCGCTTTCGCCCCGGCATGTGCTTCATCCACCGCCGGACTGTCGACCACCGTGACCCGCACCCCGCCGGCCTTGAACAGCGGGTCGTCCGGGTAGCGTGCCGACACCGAGTCGAGATCGGCGAGCGTCTTCGTCGTCGCGTCCGGCTGGGCGACGAGCGACGCATAGACGCGCAGCGTCAAGTCTCCGGCGCGCCGGGCTTCATCGTAGATCGCGATATCGTCTGCCGACACGCCGGCGTCCTGCACGCTGGTGATGCCCTGCGCATGTGCCTCGGCGATGGCCGCGCGCAGCGCCTGGGCCCGTTCCTCCCGAGTGGCCGGGGGGAGGAGCCGCGCCACCCTGGCGATGGCCGCCCGGCGCAGGACACCGGAGGGCAGCCCCGTGCGCGGGTCTTTCTCAATCACGCCGCTCGCGGGCTCAATCACGCCGCTCGCGGGCTCAATCACGCCGCGTACGGACTCGATCGCGCCGCTCGCGGGCTCGACCAGGCGTGCGGACTTCCCGCTCCGGCGGAGGATCCCTGCGCGGCCGAGTGCCGCGGTGTTCACCCAGGCAGCGTGACCGTCAGCCGAGATCATGTACGCCGGCCGGTCCTCCACGATCGAGTCGAGCTGCTGGCGCGTCGGACCGGCTTTCGAGAACATCTCCGCCGACCATCCGCGGCCGACGACCCACGGCCGCAGGGGATGGGCGGACGCCCACGTTTCGATGCGGGCGAGCACGTCGGCCTCGGTGACGGCGCCCGAAAGGTCCACCGTGTCGAGCACGAGCCCGCCGTCCAGCACCCGCGAGGCGGCATCGTTGAAGCCCGGAAGCACCGACCCGCCCGCCGCGTCCACCATCAGCGTCTGCGGACGCCGCAGCCGCGCGATCTCGCGGTCGGACCCCACCCGCAGGATCTGGTTGCCGCGGATGGCCACCGCTTCCGCACGCCCATCCGATCCGTCGGCGGTAAAGACCCGCGCATTGAAGACGATCACGTCGACGGGACCCGCTTCATCGTCGCGTTGTGCGCCCACGATGAGGCCCGCGATCAGGGTGGCGGCAACGATTGCCACGACGACATACGTGGTGAGGCGGGCGGCCATGAATGTTTTGGTTGGTGCCGCATTCTAGCACGGAAGGGGGACACTCATCTTTAGCGTAAGTCATTGATTCTGAAGGCGGAGCGACTCCGAAGGCACCGATCGGCCGGCTCCCCTCTGGCCGCAGTGCTACAGTGCTCCCCCATGTGCGATGGGTGCAGCAGGCGATGAGATTTGCCATCCTGGGATCGGGAGCCGTCGGCGGCTACTACGGCGCGAGACTCGCCCGTGCCGGCCACGACGTCACGTTCGTCGCACGGGGCCTCCATCTTGCCGCGATCCGGGACCGCGGCCTCGTCATCAGGAGCCCGGCGCTCGGCGACTTCATCGCCCGGGCCCCTGCCGAAGAGGACACGTCGAAGGTCGGAGAGGTCGACGTGGTCGTACTGGCGGTCAAGGCGTACGACAACGCCACGGCGCTCCCGCTCCTCGGTCCGATGCTCGGAGCGGACACCTCCGTGCTGACGCTTCAGAACGGCGTCGATTCCGCCGTGGAGACGGCAGCGGCGGCCGGCGAATCCAGAGTGATCGGAGGGACGACCTACATCGCCACAGCCGTGACGGCTCCGGGCGTCATCGAGCAAACGGGCACGCACCGGCGTGTGGTGCTGGGCGAGGTGTTCGGCCCGCTCCCGCGCCTCAGCCCGCGCGTGCGCGCGATCACCGACGCGCTCGCCGCGGCAGACGTGCAGGCTGAAGCCGTGGACGATGGTCGCGTGCCGATCTGGGAGAAGTTCACGTTCCTGGTCGCGCTCGCGGGATTCACGGGCGCCTCGCGGCTGCCCATTGGCCCACTCTGGGGCGATCCGTTCATCCGCGCGCGCTTCCTGGAGGCGTGCCGGGAGGTCGAACGGCTCGCTCGCGCCGAAGGGGTTGCGGTGCGGGAGGACCTCCTGGATTCCATCACGGTTTACGTCTCGGGGATTCCAGGATCCATGCGGTCGTCGCTGCTGATCGACCTCGCGCAGGGGAAACGGATCGAAGTCGAGGCGCTGCACGGCGCCGTGGTGCGGCGAGCGGAGGCCGCCGGGGTCAACGTTCCGATTATCTCGACGCTGTATGCGCTGCTGAAGCCACATGCGGCCGGGGGATGCCCACCCGGGTAAGGGCCGCCTCGAACCGCGGATGTCCGTGCAGCGGGGCCATGTCCCGATCGACGCCCAGGAACACGCAGCCGGGTATGTGCTGATCGACCATCCGTTCGAGGTTGTCGAGTGCATCGTCGATCAGCCCGAGCCGGCAGAACACCACCGCGCGGCCGAAGTAGATCGACACGCTGGCGCCGCCGGGCCGGGCCGTCGCAAGCAGTTCCATCTTTTTGCGCATATAGCCATCCGCGCCGCCGTCGCGATATGCCTGCCGGAGCGCCTCCC
>JANPJN010000323.1:0-5911 GCA_031425515.1 Acidobacteriota bacterium
TCAGTTGAGACGAGTTGGTGGTGAAGATTCTGCCATGGCAAGGGACGATCCAGCTGTTTATTGGGACGAACTGAGGAAATCACGATGGCTGAGCAGTCGGCGGGAAGACTAATGTCTGGCTGACGCGGCTTCGGATCGCAACCGTTCGTCCAGCATCCCCATCGCCCGATCGGCCAGCGCCGTGCACGCGCCGGCAGCCACGAACGGATCGCCGGGAGCGCCGGGAGCCAGCTTCTGGCCGGCGCGCGCACGCACCTTCTCGTCCATCCCGGTCGCGCCGGGGTGCGTGGACAACACGATGTCGCACGGCAGCGCCGACACCTTTCGGATCGTGCGCCGAAAAGCCTCGACACTCTCCGGCGTCGCGGTGAAGCGGTAGCCGGACTTCGCGACCGGGGTCAGGCTGTCGGCATACACCATGTTGAGACAGCGGGCCCCCTCGCACGACTGCCAGGTCCACGTCGTGGCGCCGGGCGTGTGGCCGGGTGTATGGTGCGCCGTGATCGTCGTACCGCGGACGCGCAGCGTCTCACCATCGCGCATCACGCGCACCGCCTCGGTCAGCGACGGAAAGACGTCGAGCGCGCCCGTGCCGAACTGGGGATCCTCCGTGACAGGGTGCCCCAGCGCCAGCGCGCGTGCGGTGGACGCGCTCGCCAGCACCGTGGCGCCCGTTGCGCGCTGCATGGCGCGCACGCCGCCGACATGATCGAAATGCGCGTGGGACGTGAGGATGAACCGCACGTCGGCCGCGCGGAACCCCAGCGCCTCGATGCTGGCGTTGATGCGCGGCACGCTCTGCGGCAGCGCGGCGTCGACCAGTATCAGACCCGCGTCCGTGGTGATGAGCACACTCGACAGACCCTGGGTACCGACGAACCAAGTATTCCCGAAAACCTTGAACGGGGTCCGGGGCGCGTTCCATTCGTCGCATTGTTCGCACGGGATGGGCGGGTCGGCTATCAGCGCGGCTCCCGGGGGAGGCGGCAGCCGCCCCAGCGCGGCCGGGGCCTGTCTCGGCGTTGACGCCGCGTTCAGGCCGACTCCGTCGGTCGCACACCACGGCCCCGCGAGCAGGGCGACGGCCACGACAGCGCGGGTATTGACTCTCGCGAGGCGAGACCGGAAACGAGGCAGGTTCATGGGAGCGGGCTCGCGATCGGGTACCCGCGCCGTTTCCGCAGGTCCGAACGGGATCCTACTACTTTCGGGCCCGCACTGGCGCGCCGTCCTGCAACTCGCGCAACGCCTGGAAGGGGCCCGAGACAATCTCGCGATTCTCGGCGATCCCGTCGATCTCGATCGACAGGCCGCCGATGATACCGGTTGTGACCGGCGTGAACACCGCCGCGCCGCTGGTCATGGCGAAGACACCGGTCGCGCCGTTGCGCTCGACCACGGCCTGCAGTGGCACCACCAGGACATTGCGCCGCTCGGCCGCGAGAATCTCGGCATCACAGGTCAGCCCGGGGCGCAGGGTGGTGGTCGTGGGGTCGAGTTGCACCTTGACGCGGAACTCACGCGCCGCCGCCTGCGTGCCGATCTGCGGCAGGGCGCTCGCGCCAATCTCGATCACCCGGCCGGGAAAGCGCTGGCCCGGCAACGCTTCAAAGGTGACCGTCGAGGCCAGGCCGGTCGCCAGGCGCATCACGTCCGCCTCGGCCACCTTCACTTCGGCGTTGATCGCACTCAAGTCGGAAATCGTCATCAGGATCGTGCCGGGCTGGTTCTGCACGCCCATCACGACCATCTCCCCCTCCTCGACGTCCAGCCGGGTGATCACACCGTCAATGGGCGCAGTGATCCGGGTCTTGTCGAGCTGATCGCGTGCGCGGGTGCGTTCGGCGCGCCCCTGCGCAATCCGTCGCTCCGCGGCCGCCTGAGCCTGCTGTGCCCGCTCGATCGAGGCGGTGGCGGCGGCCACCTGCGATTGCGCGGCATTCGCCGAGGCCTCGACCGTGTCGAACTCCGCCGCGGACAACACCCCCGCCTGCCGCAACTCCGTGACACGCCTGAGCGCGGCGGCAGCCTCGGCCGCCCTGGTGGTGGCCTCGTCGCGCGCAGCTCGCGCCCCCTGCACGGCGGTCGCGGCGGCGCGCGCGTCGGACTCGAGCGCACTGACGGATGCCGTCGCGGCATCGGCCGACGAAGCCGCCTGAATCGGATCGATACGCGCAAGCACCTGCCCGGCCTTGACCCGATCGCCTTCCTTGACGGTCAACGCCACCAGCCGTCCCATCGTCGCCGACCCCAGGTCGGCATACCGGGTCGCCACAATCTCTCCGGAGGCCGTCACGAAGGACCGCAGTTCCTTCACCCGCTGCACCGTGACCACCTCCACATCCAGTGGATCGGATCCTGAACGGGCCATCCACCACCCGCCCGCAGCGACAGCCGCCAGGCATCCGATCGCAATCACGTTCCTTCGACGCATCGTCTTTGGACGCCCGCCGGGGGCCTGCGGCCCCCAGCCAGCGTCCAACCGCCAGACGGATGTTGAACGAAGCCCTCGGGCAAGGCGCCTCGGCCCTCAGGGGCAATCCTCTCCGATCGGCGCTTGGCGCGCTGGCCATCGCCGTCGCAGTCGCCACTATCGTCATCGTCGTCAGCGCGCTCGACGGCGTGCGACGCTACGCCGAGGCGAATACCGCGCGCACCTTCGGCTCCGATACGTTCCTGATCGCGCAGGTGGCTTCGCCCGGCCGCATCTCGAGGCGCGAGGTGCGCGAGCAACTCGCCCGAAACCCGGCGATCCGTCGCTCGGAGCTGGCCTTCCTGACACGCTACGCCGACGACACGGTCCTCTACGCGCCGAACGCCCAGACGCGCGCCAGCGTGTCCTCGGCCGGCCGCCGCCTGGACGAGGCCGCGATCACCGGGACGACGGCGATGCTGGCGGAGATTCGGGACCTGAACGTCGTCCGCGGCCGGTTCTTCCGTGCGGCCGAAGACCCCGACGGCTCCCAGGTGGCCGTCATCGGCGCCGACGTCGTCGATGCCCTCTTTCCCTCGCAGGATCCGCTCGGCAGGGCGATTCGAATCGCGGGCCGGCGATTCGACGTCATCGGGCTGCAGGGGCGGATCGGCAGCGCAGGGTCGGGATCGCTCGACGAGTACGTCTGGATTCCGCTGCGCGCGTACGAGCGCGCCTTCGGAGCGCCTCGCAGCCTGCAGATCTTTGCCAGAGCGGCGCCAGGCCTCGAACCAGTCGTCGGAGAGGATCGGGCGAGGGTGTCTTTGCGAGCCGCACGGGCGCTGCCGCCCGGTGTGGCCGACACGTTCGACGTGCTGACGCCCGATGCCGCGCGCGGGTTCGTGGCCAACCTGTCCGGGCGCATCGGCGCGGCCGCCGGCCCGATCTCGCTGATGGCTCTCCTGGCCGCGATCGTGGTCGTCACCAACACCGTGCTCGTGTCGGTCACCCAGCGAACACGCGAGATCGGGGTACGCCGGGCGCTTGGGGCGCGGCGATCCCAGATCCTGGCGGAGATCCTCGCGGAGTCGGTGCTGCTGTCTGTGGCGGGAGGCCTCAGCGGCGCCGTCGCGGCGTGGGGCGTGTTGAGCGTGCTCGGCAGATTGCTGGACGTCCCCCTGATCGTCGCGCCGCAGACCGTGGCATGGGCGATCGCCGCCGCCGCGGGCAGTGGACTGATCGCCGGGTGGTACCCGGGGCGACGGGCAACGCGCCTCGATGTGATTGGCGCGATCCGCAGCGAATAGGGCCATGACACGTCGTCACGATCTCCGGCGTGCGCTCGGCGAAGCGGGCGGTCTCGCGATCGACGGCCTGCGATCGCAGCCCGCGCGATCGGCACTGGCAATTCTCGGCATCGTGATCGGCATCGTGACCGTCGTGATGGTGGCCTCGACACTGGTGGGCCTGCGCAACAGCGTGGCGCTGCTCTTCCGAGAGCTCGGCACCGAGAACATCTTCGCGTATCACCTGGGCGGCGAGCCGTATTCGGCGCCCACCGAGCTCGACGCGCAACGGCCGCAACTGAAGCCGGAGTATGCCTCGGAGCTCGAGCGCCTGGGGCCGTCGATTCGCGACGTCGGCCTCGAGCTGATCGTCCCGGCCGTCACGAGCACGCGGGCGCTGACGGCACGGGCGGGCGTCAACGAGGCCGATACGGTGCTCGTCGAGGGCGTGTCGCCGAACTTCTACGATGTCGTCGGGGCGGAGTTTCGCGGGGGTCGGCCGTTCACCGCGACCGAGGAGCGTGTGCGCGCGCAGGTGGCGGTGCTCGGGGCGAGCGTGTCGCGTGCGCTGTTCGGCGGCGCGGACGCGGTCGGCCGGTCGTTCCTGCTCGGCGGCGACCGCTACTTCGTCGTGGGCGAACTTGCGCCGCGCAAGGGCACGTTCTTCGGCGAGAACCGCAACGACAGCGTGGTCGCCATCCCCGTCACGACGGCGCGGCGGAAGTTTCCGGACGCGCGCAACCTGGTGCTGTACATCCGCGCCAGGCCGGGCGCACGGGAGCAGGCGCGGGCCGAGGCCGGCACGATCCTCCGGCTGCTGCGCAATGTGCCGCGCGGAGCGGAAGACAACTTCTCGATGAATTCCGCGGACCAGATCATCGCGCAGTTCGATCGCATCGGTGCGCAGATCTTCCTGGCCACGATCGCGCTGTCGGCCGTCAGCCTGGCGATCGGAGGCCTCGGGATCGCGAATGTGATGATCATCAGCGTCACCGAGCGGACACGGGAGATCGGCGTCAGGCTGGCCATCGGCGCGCGCCGGCGGGAAGTGCGGCTGCAATTCCTGATTGAAGCCGCGATCCTCAGCGGGGCCGGAGGGGTGATCGGCGTGGCGATCGCGACGCTGCTCGGCGTGCTGGTGGCGTTCGTTGCGCCAGGATTTCCGGCGGCGCCGCCTCTGTGGGCGGTGACCGCTGGCGTGATCACATCGGTCGGCGTCGGCGTGCTGGCCGGCTACTGGCCGGCCCGGCGGGCGGCCGCGCTCGACCCCGTCGAGGCGCTGCGGTACGAATAGGACCGCGGCGGCACCTACCCTTTGGATCCGCCGTTCACCCATCGCGACACGTCAGGCGCGAGCTCCTTGATCAGTTTCCACCCGCTGTCGCCATTGGTGAGGATCACGGATCCAGACTTCCTGGCCACCGATACTTCTGCGGTCGAGTGGTAGCCGGTCTGATCACCGCCGTGGCTGACCAGGTCACCGTCCGCGGTCTGCGCGACTCTCCAGCCGAGCGCCCACGAAATCGCGTATCCGGGCCCGTCCTCCACTTTCACCTGTGGACGCAGCATTTCATTGACGGTGGTGCGCTCGAGGCGGAACGCGTCGGCGGGCTTTGGATCGATGACTTCGATCAGAAACTTCGCGTAGTCGGACGCGGTCGTGAACAGACCGCCCATCGCGCCATACCTCGCCGCACCGGCCGGAGTGGATCTCCGGACAGGCAGCGGTGATCCCGCGGCGTCATGAGGCCGCGCCAGGTGCTGCGCGAACGCGTCGGCCCAGACGTAGCCGGATGCATCCATTCCGAACGGAGCCAGAAGGCTGGCTCTCATGTAGGAGTCGAAGTCCGTGCCGCAGACTTGCAGGTCCGCCTCATACGTACTGCAGGCTTCGCGGTCTACGTGTCCCGTCAGCTGTGTGACCACGGACTGGAGGTAAGCGTACCCCTCGCCCGAATACTGCCATCGAGCTCCTGGCTCGAAGTGGATCTTCAGAGGATTGTCGCCGGACCGCATGTCCTGGAAGCCGCTCGAGTGGGAGAGCACATGGCGAGCCGTGATTCGATCCAGCCTCGGATCGCCGCTCAGAAAGCGTTCTGACGTGTATCGGCTCAGAGGCGTGTCCAGCTCGAGGACGCCCTTCTCCGACAGCTTCATGACGACATACGCGAAGACGGGCTTGCTCATGGATGCGGCCTCGAACAGAGTGCCG
>JANPJN010000324.1:0-2948 GCA_031425515.1 Acidobacteriota bacterium
CTCGCGGCCGCGCGGGAGGAGTACGTCCTGGAGGCGCAGCGCGGCCGCGCGGGTCGCGCTGCTGCCTCGCTCTACGCCGACCGCCTGGACGTCGTCGTCCGCGGCCTCGTGGAGCGCGCCCGCGAGCACACGCCGATGGCGGTGACGGTCTGTGCGGTCGGGGGCTACGGACGACGCTCGCAGTGCCTGCACTCCGATCTCGATCTGCTCATCGTGTTCGACGGACCCATCGGGCTGCCCGAAGAACAGTTCGTGAAGGCCGTGCTGCAGCCGCTGTGGGACCTGCGTCTCAGCATCGGCCACCATGTGCGCGAGCTCTCGGAACTGGCCGAGCCCGACCTCGGCAATCCCGAGTTCCTGCTCTCGCTGCTCGACGCCCGACCGCTGACCGGCGACCCCAGGATCTTCGGCGCGATTCTGAGCCGGGTCGAGTCGGTCCGCCGCAGTCCGCAACTGGTCGATCTCCTCGTCGCCCTGATCCACCAGCGCCACGCCGAATTCAACGACACCCTCTATCAGCTCGAGCCCGACATCAAGCAGGCGCCCGGCGGGCTGCGGGACCTCGTCGCCTCCCGTCACCTCCGGGCCCTCGCGCCTGACCAGGGGGCCGGCACGTACGACGAAGGGGGCCCTGAGTCGCTGCTCAACGCGGAGGACTTCCTCCTGCGCGTGCGCGCGGTGCTCCACCTGCAGGCCGGCCGCGACGTGAACCTGCTGACGCACGAATTACAGGAAGTCGTCGCCGGCGCCCTCGGCGCCACCGGCGATCACGCCCAGCGTCAGGTCGAAACGCTGATGGGGGAGTATTTTCTCCATGCGCGGACCGTGACGCGCGAGTTGCGGCACGCCGAGCGCGGCGCCCGCCCGCCGGCGGCGCGCGGCGTCCCGGAGCGCGTCGGCCGGCAGTTCGAGGTGTCGCAGGATGGCGTTCGCTTCGCCGACCTGCAGCGCGCGGCGGCGCAACCGTCGCTCTGGCTCGAGGCCTTTCGCATCGCGCTCGAGCACGGCTGTGCCGTGTCGGAGCAGGCGCTGACCTGCATCGCACTGAACGTCGATCACTGCACGGCCGATGATTTCGTCGCCACGGCGGGGGACCGGCATCAGCTTCGGCACATCCTCAGGCCGCGCGCCGGGCTCTACGCGCGTCTGTCGGAGATGCACGACTGCGGGCTGCTCACCCGGATCTTCCCCGAGTTCGAGAAGGTCCACTGCCGCGTCGTCCGGGACTTCTACCACAAGTACACCGTGGACGAGCACACGCTGCTCGCCATTCGGGGCATCGAGTCGCTGCTGCAGCCCGATACGCCGAGCCGCGCGCGCTTCGGGTCGATCCTCCAGGAAGTGCACACGCCGGAGCTGCTGACGCTGGCCCTGCTCTTCCACGACGTCGGCAAATGGCGCGAGTCCGACCACGCGCAGGAGAGCCTGCGCATGGCGCAGAGCATGCTCGATCGGCTCGGGCTGCCAGACGAGGGCCGCCGCATGGTGGAGTTCCTGATCCGGCAGCACCTCCAGATGTCGCAGCTGGCCTTCCGCCGCGATTCGGAGGATCCCGAGGTCGTGTCGCGGTTCGCCGACCTCGTGGGCACCGAGGAACAGCTCAAGATGCTCTGCCTGCTCACGCTGGCCGACGTCGGCGCGGTGAGCACCGAGACGCTGACGCCCTGGAAAGAGGATCTGCTCTGGCGGCTGTATGTGGACACCTACAACCGCCTGACGCTCGGCTACGCGGACATGCTCGTGGATCGCGATCCGGCCAGCCTGGCGGTGCTCGTCGCCGGCCGCCCCGACGACATCACCGAAGAGGAGCTGACACGGTTCCTCGAAGGCCTGCCCCGCCGCTACCTCACGAGCTTCGGCCTCGGCACGGTCTACCGCCACGTCCGGCTGGCGAGGAACATCGCACGCGACGAGGCGCACGTCTTCCTCGAGAACCACGGCGACATCTGGGAGCTCACGCTCGTCACGCTGGACAAGCCGTTTCTCTTCTCCAACGTGTCCGGCGTCCTCTCCTACTTCGGCATGGACATCCATCGCGGGCAGGCGATGACCACCCCGGACGGCCTCGTGCTCGACGTGTTCGAGTTCTCGGACGAGGAGGGCTTCCTCCAGAAGAACGCCGACGCGCAGGCCGACATCTGCCGGATGCTCGAGCGCGCCGTGGCCGGCACGGTGGACGTGACGGCGCTCCTGGCCGGCCGCATGCGCAGCCGGCGCAATCGCCCGCGGCGCCACGCGCCGGTCGTCCATTTCGACAACGACCACTCCCGGAAGTACACCGTCCTCGAGATCGTGGCCGACGATGCCCCCGGGCTGCTGCACCGGATCAGCCGGGTCATCTCGCGGCAGGGGTGCGACGTGGAGCTCGTCCTCATCGCCACCGAGGGGCGGCGCGCGATCGACGTCCTCCACGTCATGAAGGACGGGGGCAAGCTCGCGGACGCGTCGCAGGACGCGCTGAAGCACGCGCTGCACCGCGTGCTGGAGACCGGGGAGGACGCCCCGTGACGGCGCGTCTGCCGGTACATCGTGGCCGGAGTGCGCGACGCGAGGGGTCGCACGCCTCGCGGGGCGCACCGTCCGGCATCGCTTGACGTTCACTCCGCCGGTGGTGACACTGGCGGCGGCGCGCGGCCGGACCGGCCGCGACGCCCGGCAATATCCGGTTCCAGGGAGAGAGCATGAAACTGATCAAGAGCGTCGTCCGTCCGCACAAAGTCGATGAAGTCCGCGAGGCACTGGAGGCGCTGAAGGTGGCGGGCATGACCGTGACCGACGTGCGCGGCCACGGACGGCAGAAGGGGCATACCGCCGTCTATCGCGGGAAGGAATACGCCGTCACGCTGCTGCCCAAGACGGAAATCGAGGTCGTCGTGCCGGACGAGCTCGTCGAGGAGGTCATCGAGACCATCATGCGCGCCGCGCGCACGGGCGAGATCGGGGACGGG
>JANPJN010000325.1:0-7943 GCA_031425515.1 Acidobacteriota bacterium
CCCACGTCCGGGCCAGGCGGAAGCCGGCCAGCTCCATTGTCGTCGCAGGCACCGGCGGAGTCGTCGCATCCCATGTCGCACCCGGACGCGATGACGGCATCGCCCCCTGCGACCCGCACCCCCGCCCCGCGCATCAACGCCGGCCCCGCACCCGCCCCAGCACCGAGCGGCATGACCTGGGTGCCAGGGGGCGAGTTCTGGATGGGCTGCGAGGACTGCGGCATGCCCGACGCCGCGCCCGTGCACCTCGTCTCCGTGTCCGGCTTCTGGATGGATCGGACGCCGGTCACCAACCGCGAATTCGAGCGGTTCGTGCGGGCCACGCGGTACGTCACGATCGCCGAGCGGCGGCCCGATCCCAGACAGTTCCCGGGCGCCCCGCCCGAAGTCCTCGTCCCAGGATCCGTCGTCTTCACGCGTCCCCAGGGACCCGTGCCGCTCGACAACTATCTCCAGTGGTGGCGTTACGTCCCTGGCGCGAACTGGCGACACCCCGACGGGCCAGGCAGTTCGCTCGCGACCCGCGCTCAGCACCCCGTCGTCCATGTGGCCTGGGAAGATGCCGCGGCGTACGCGGCATGGGCCGGCAAACGACTTCCGACTGAAGCGGAGTTCGAGTTTGCCGCGCGCGGCGCGCTGGATCGCCATCGCTACGCGTGGGGCAATGAGCTGGCGCCTGGAGGCGCTCGCCCTGCTAACACGTTCGAGGGGCACTTCCCGCACGACGATACGCACGAGGACGGCTACGCGGGGACCTCCCCCGTCACCGCCTTTCCGGCCAACGGCTACGGCCTCCACGACATGGGAGGCAACGTCTGGCAGTGGTGCGCCGACTGGTATCGCCCCGACTACTACGCCTCGCTGGCGGCCGCGACCGCGCACAATCCCACAGGGCCCGTGTCGAGTCTCGACCCCGAAGAACCGGGCGCCGCCAAGCGCGTGACCAGGGGCGGGTCGTTTCTCTGCAGTGCCGAGTACTGCTCCCGTTATCTCGTGGGCAGCCGCGGACGAGCCGAGATCAGCACCGGCTCATCGAACGTCGGCTTCAGGCTCGTGACGGATCGCCGCTAGCCCGACAAACGTCACACGCCTGATCCCGTCAGCCGGCTGTTCCGCGCTGTTCGGGCGTCAGCGCCTCGAGCGCCTTCACGATTCCGTCCGCCCCGGGATTGACCCCGATCGGGGAGAGATAACTCCATCTGACGATCCCCGCGGCATCGACGATGATGATGGCGCGCTCGGAGATGCCGTTCTGCGGCCGGTAGACGCCGTATTGCCGGGCGACGTCCCCTTTCGGCTCGAAGTCGGCCAGCAGCGGAAACAGGATCCGGCGGGCTTCGACAAAGGCCTTGTGGCACCAGGTCCCGTCTACGGAGATGCCGAGGACCTTCGCGTTGAACGTCTCGAACACCGTCACCATCTCGCTGTAGACGCCCACCTGGTCGCCGCAGGTCGGGCTCCAGTCGGCCGGATAGAACACCAGCACCACCGCCTGTCCCCGGTAGTCCGAGAGCGAGATCGTCGAGTCCGGCCCGGCCGCCAGGGTGAAGTCGGGAGCGATGGCGCCCGGAGCGATGATGCCCGAGGGGGACGACGTGGTCATGTGAAAAACTCCTGAGAAATGCGATTTCGGTGACGGCTATAATCGTCGCGTGATTCAACCGAGGCTTCATGTCATCGCCCATGTCCGCGCTTTGCCCGAGCATCTCGAGACCGTGCGCGAGGTCCTCGAGGGGTACGTCGAGCCCACGCGCGCGGAGGACGGCTGCTTCGTCTACGACCTCTATCAGGATCGCTCGGATCCCGCGCACTTCACGTTCATCGAAGAGTGGGCCGGCGAGTCGGCGCTCGAGGCGCACAGCCGATCCGCGCACATCACCGCGGGCCGCCTCAGGCTGAGCGGTCTGACGGCTGCTCCCAACCAGGTGTTCCGCTACTCCAGGCTCGCCTGACGTCCACTCACCGGGCCGCGGCCTGCACGCCGGTCAGGCCGTTCCGGTCGAGAAACGTCGCAATCGCTGACCGGAACAGCGCCTCGTCTTCCTCGCTCGCATGGACGTGCCCGCCCCGTACCTCCACCATCGTCTTTTGCCCCGTCGCGGCGTCGTAGAGCCGGCGTCCCTCCGCGTAGGGGATGACGACATCCTCGGGGCTGTGCAGGAACAGCAGCGGCTCGCGTATACGCGCGATGCGCCGGAACGAGTCGAACCGGTTGCGCATCACGAGCCGGATCGGAAAGAACGGGTACTGCTTCTGACCGATCTCCGCGATGGATGCGGGGGCTCCCTCGAGGATGACCGCGGCCGCCTCGACCTCGTCTGCCAGCCGGACCGCCACCGCTGACCCGAGCGACCAGCCATAGACGACGATCCGTGTGGCGGGCACGCCGCTCTGCTGAAGATACGCAAAGGCCGCCTGCGCGTCGGCGGCCAGGGCGTCCTCCGTCGGAATCCCGTCGAGGCCCGAGAAGCCCCGATACTCCGGCGCGAGCACGTTGAGCCCCGAGTCCCTCAGCAGCCGGTAGTGAGAGATGTTGACGTTCGACGCCAGGTTCGACGCATTGCCGTGGAGGAACAGCACCCACGGACGATCCGGCGCCGCGGCAGGCATCTTCCAGGCGAACTGCCGGGCCCCGTCGGTCCGCGGGAGGTCAATCTGCTGGTAGGGGAACGGCGGCCGTGACGGGCCGAGGACGGCGCCCGCCTGAAACACGAGACGCGTCTCCTGCGACATCAGCCAGAGCACCGCCGACGCGTACCCGATCGCCGCAATCACGAGCAGCACCAGCAGGATACGAATCGGTCGCGGCCGCCAGCGCCGGGCCTTCCGCCGCTCCGGCCCCATGTACTTCGGCGTGCGCCACATCAGCGAGCTGCTCCTGACGGCATCAATCCACGATTATAGCGGGCGGGCCGCCACGAAGTATCCTGTTGCCTGGAGCACACACGACATGCACACATCCTCGTCCTCTTCGCGACGCTCGTTTCTCCGCGCCTCCGGCCTGCTGACCGGCAGCGCACTGCTGGCACGATACGCTCCGTCTGATCTCTTCGTACGCGAGGCGCATGCCGCGGCGCAGCAGGCGGTGGCGGCGCCGGCGGATCCCGTCGCGGCGTTCCGCGCGCAGGCGGGGGCATCCCCGATCCAGTCCACGCCGCTCGGCGATCGGCTCGTGCTCCTGTCGGGCCCCGGCGGGAACGTCGTCGTGCTCCACGGCCCGGACGGAAAGGTGGTCGTCGACTCGTTTCTGCAACCCGCATGGCCGAGGCTGAAGGCGGCGCTCGACGCCCTGGACGGCGGACCGGTGAAGACGCTCATCGACACGCACTGGCATTTCGATCACACCGATAACAACGCCAACTTCCGCGCGGCCGGCGCCGCGGTGCTCGCGCACGCGAATACGAAGACGCGCATGACGCAGCCTCACGAACTGCTCGGCATGCACTTCGACCCCTCGCCAGCGGAGGCACTGCCGACTCGGACGTTCACCGCACGGCAGGAGATACGCGCCAACGGCGAGCAGATCGATCTGCGCCATGTGCCGCCCGCCCACACCGACACCGACATCGTCGTCCACTACCGCAAGGCCGACGTGCTCCACATGGGGGACCTCTTCTTCAACGGGTTCTACCCGGTCATCGATGCCGGCACCGGAGGCAACATCAACGGGATGATTGCCGGGGCCGAGCGCGCACTGGAGATGATCACGCCGAGAACTCGGATTGTGCCGGGCCACGGCCCGCTCGGGGATCGCGCGGCGCTCGACAGCTATCGCCGGATGCTCACGACGGTACGGGATACGGTGCGCGGCTTGAAGAAGTCGGGCCGGACGCTCGCGGAGGTGCAGGCCGGAAAGCCGTCCGCCGGGTTCGATGCCGACTGGGGCAAGGGGTTGGTGCCGCCCGACGGATTCGTCGCCCAGGTCTACAACACGCTGTGATCGTCAGCCTCTGACGAAGGGCTCGCGCGGGTCCTTCGGATCGGCCCAGCGGTCGTTGGGCACCAGCGGCGCCCATCCGGGCCTCGCTGGATCCTGGTCGTAGGGGTAATTCCCGAGTTCCTTGTACAACTCGGCGTATTGCGCGAGCTTCGCGCGATCCAGCTTCACCCCGAGCCCGGGAGCGGTCGGCACGCTGATAGCGCCGCTCTCGTACTGGAGCGGCCCTCCCTCGATGATGTCGTCCACGAGGTGATGGTAGTGGGCGTCCGCCGCGAACGACAGATTCGGGACGACCGCGCCAAGATGCAGCATCGTCGCGAGCTGGATGCCGAGCTCGCCAGACGAGTGGACGGCGACACCAAGCTGAAAGGTGTCGCAGACGCCCGCCGCCTTCACGCAGGGGCGGATGCCTCCCCAGAACGTCGTGTCGAGCAGGATGACGTCCACGGCGCGGTTCAGGACGTTAGCGGCCAGTTGCTCGAAGTTCACGACCACGGTATTGGTCGCGAGCGGCAGCCGCAGCTTCTCGCGCGCGTGGCGCATCCCCGTGAGACCGAACACGGGGTCTTCGAGGTAGTCGTTGTCGAGATCCTCGATCGCCCGGCCGAACCGGATCGCCTGCTCGGTCGTCCAGACGGCGTTGGGGTCGAAGCGGAACGAATCGCCGGGCAGCGACTCAGCGACCGCCCGGTAGCATTCGAGATCGTGCGCGGGGGGAAACACCCCGCCCTTCAGCTTGTGCGAGCGGAACCCGTACTTCGCCTTCATGTCGCGCGCGAAGGCGACAAGATCGTCAGGCGTGCGGATCGCGCCCGTGCCGTCGGCCGCCGCATACCGATAGAACAGATACGAGGCGAACGGCACGCGGTCGCGCACCTTGCCGCCAAGGATGTCGCACACGGGCACGCCCCAGGCCTGCCCCAGTAGATCCAGGCAGGCGAACTCCAGCGCCGCCACCACCTGCGTCCTGTTGTTGTAGAGCGAGGCCGTGGGATTGGCGAGCAGGAACCGCATGTCCTCGACGAGCGCCGGGTCGCGTCCGATGAGCGACGCTCGCAGCGCGAGCACCGTCGCGATCGCAGACTCCCCGCCGCCCCCCATCTCGCCGAGCCCGACCAGGCCGGTGTCGGTTTCGATCTCGACGATGGTGCGGACGAAACGGCCCCAGTGGCAGCCGTTCGCATGGCGGAGCGGCGCCTGGAGCGGCACCGTCACCGTCGTTGCGCGCACATCCGTGATCTTCATAGCAGGCCCGAGGCCTGCGGCGCCTGGGCCATCAACTGCATCCCGCGGAGCGGAGGCGGACGGACCAGACGTCCATGACCGGGATCATCTCCGGCGGCGCAGGTCGCGACCCGCCCGAACCCGCGACCGGGTTGCCGCCGCCGATCGTGATCCGTCGTCCGATCCTGACGCCGGGTTCAATCAACGCGGACTTGCGCACCAGGCCATTGACCTCGACCAGATGACGATCCTCACGCTTGACGTCTTCCATCACCTCGCGTTTACCGGCCAGCCGGAACGATTTCGCGCGGACGAGCGGTCCGCTCTCGGTATCCGTGCGTCGGACGTCGGACACCGACAGCACGCGGCCGGAGAGGCAGCCGACGATCGTGAGCTCGACCGAGTCCTTCGGCACTTTCGGCTTGTCGGGCGGGGAGTCCTGCAGCGGGACGAGACCGAGCAGAGCCAGGAGCACGAGTGGCGCGATCATGTGGTGATCCTTCCAGGGAAAACGGCAGGCGATCTGACCATATCACGGCCGTCCCGGCCCGGGCAGCCGGCCGTCGGCATGGACCGGCATACAATGACGCGGTGCCGACCGGAGGACCGCCGCCGCTGACGCCTCCCCGGCCGCCGCGGGAGGTGGGGCGGATCGGCCTGCGGGCGTTCATCTCCTTCGAAGTGCTCTCGACCCTCGCGCTGATCGTGGGCCTGGTGGTGGTCAACGTCGTCCGGCCGGGGGCCGGGCTGAATGTCGACCTGGAGCAGGCCCGCGACGTCCTCGCCCGCCACGGTGAACCCGACACCGCCCTCGAGGGCTAGTCGTCCTTGCGGTCGGTCCGGTGGGATTCGCCGGTTTCCGCGAGCTGCGGCAGCGCAGTCCCACTCCCGGGCGAGAGCAGACCCGCCTTCATATACGTGAACAGCTTGGCGCGCGTGTCCACGATATCGAGGTTCCGCATCGTCAGCTGACCGATCCGATCCTGCGGGGAGAACATCGATTCCCCCTTTTCCATCGTCAGCCGCTCGGGCTTGTAGGTCAGGTTCGGCGAGGTCGTATCCAGGATCGAGTAGTCGTTGCCGCGCCGGAGCTCGAGCGTGACCTCGCCCGTGATCGCGCGCGCCACCCAGCGCTGGGCCGTTTCGCGCAGCATCATCGCCTGCGGATCGAACCACCGGCCCTGGTACAGCAGCCGTCCGAGCCTGCGCCCGTTGTCGCGATACTGCTCGATCGTGTCCTCGTTGTGGATGCCGGTGAGCAGGCGCTCATACGCGATGAAGAGCAACGCCATCCCCGGCGCCTCATAAATCCCGCGGCTCTTCGCCTCGATGATCCGGTTCTCGATCTGATCGCTCATGCCCAGCCCGTGACGACCGCCGATCCGATTCGCCTCGAGGATCAATTCCACGGCGTCCTTATGGACGATGCCGTTGAGCGCGACGGGATGACCCTCGTCAAAGCGGACGGTGACCTGCTCGCGCTTGACCGCCACATCCTCCCGCCACGAGGCGACGCCCATGATCGGTTCCACGATCGTGATGCCCGTATCGAGGCGCTCGAGATCCTTGGCCTCGTGCGTCGCACCGAGAATGTTCGAGTCCGTCGAGTACGCCTTCTCGGCGCTCATGTGGTACTCGAACCCCGCCTGACGGAGGTACTCCGACATCTCCGCGCGGCCGCCAAGCTCCTCGATGAAGGCCTGGTCCAGCCACGGCTTGTAGATGCGGAGATCCGGATTGGCGAGCAGGCCGTAGCGGTAGAAGCGCTCGATGTCGTTGCCCTTGAACGTGCTGCCGTCCCCCCAGATGTTGACGGCTTCCTCCTTCATCGCCGTCACCAGCATCGTTCCCGTCACGGCGCGTCCGATCGGGGTGGTGTTGAAGTAGGCGACGCCCGCCGTCGTGATGTGGAACGCCCCGCACTGGAGGACGGCCAGGCCTTCGGCGACGAGCTGCTGGCGGCAGTCGATGAGCCGCGCGCTCTCGGCGCCGTAAAGGAGCGCCCGCCGTGGAATCTCGTCGTAGTCCGGCTCGTCGGGCTGCCCGAGGTTGGCCGTGTAGGCGTAAGGGATGGCTCCCTTGCCGCGCATCCAGTGGAGCGCCGCGCTCGTGTCGAGCCCGCCGGAAAATGCGATGCCGACCTTCTGGCCGACGGGCAAATGCTGAAGGATGTTAGCCATGTCGTGACCTGTCCAAGCGGTACATCATACCCAAGCCCGGGAACAGCCGTGACATTTCGATGGCGCGCCGCTCCCTCCGGGGACCCGTACGCTACGATGACTTCCATCGTGCCCGCGCAGGATCGGACGAGGGGAACAGGGGGCGGCGCCGGAACGCTGGCGGTGATGCGTCAGATGCTGCTGGCCGTGCTCGTGATCGGCCTGCTCGGCCTCGGCACGGAGCTCCTGCTCCTGGCGCACTACGAGTCCCCCGCGCAGATTCTGGCGCCCGGATTCGTGGGCCTCGCGCTCCTGATCGTCGCCTGGCACGTCGTGGACCGCGGGCGCTGGAGTCTGCTCTGCCTGCAGATCGTGATGGGGTTGTTTCTCGGCGCGGGCCTGCTTGGCGTGTTTCTGCATTACGGCGCCAACGTCGAATTCCAGCGCGAGATCGATCCGGGGATCGCGGGAACCGCGCTCTTCTGGAAGGTCGTGGCGGCGAAGGTGCCGCCGGCGCTGGCCCCCGGAGCGATGGCGCAGCTCGGGCTCATCGGGCTCGTCTACACGTACCGCCATCCCGGGCTTCGTTCGACAGGCGCGAACAATCCGCAATCAGGCTA
>JANPJN010000326.1:0-6237 GCA_031425515.1 Acidobacteriota bacterium
CGATCCGGCCCAGCCGCTTGACCAGACGTTCACTGTCGACCGTTCGAACTTGATCGAGCGCGACGACCCCCGAACGGTTCTGGAACCGGCAGGCAATCCGCCAGGGATACACGTGTCCGCCGGTGGTCATGGGAGCGACAATGACCGTGCGCAGGTGCTGGTTCAGTTCGTCCGGCGAGATGACCAGACACGGGCGCGTCTTCCGGATTTCACTGCCCAATGTCGGATCGAGCCGGACCAGGTGCACGTCGCCGCGCGTGATCAGCGCCCGCGCTACCGCCACCGCCACTCCTTCTCGTCGAACTGGCTGGAGGTGGTGGGGTCAAGAAGTCCATCGTCGCCTCGAGCGTGCATCGCTTGTGCGGCCTCGGCCCATCCCGCTCTCGGCCCCCGAGCCGCACGGACGATCAGCCGGCCGTTCTCGGCCTGCAGCTCGACTTCGTCCGGAAGTTGCGCGTGGTCGAGCAGCACCTTGGGGACACGGATGCCTTTCGAGTTTCCGATCTGGACGATTCGGGACCTGGCGATCATGTGACTACATTGTAATCACGCCGCCGATGTCTGGCAAGCGTGGCAGTGACCCCGGCTCCCCTTACCGCAGCAGCTCGAACATCCGCGAGAACTTGACGACGAGCGACCGGTCGGCGCGCTCGGGGCCGGGGAAGAGGTCGTAGAGCCCGCGCGTGTCGGTATAGACGATGAAGAGGCCGGTGTTGGCGGCCTGGAGCCAGCCGAACCGCACGTTCGCCGACCAGAGATCGGCGCGGTCGTTGTACTGGACGAGCCCCGGGAGGAACGTGCGGGTGTTGAACGCGTACGACACCCGCGTGCGCAGCAGGTTGGTCGTGAAGCTCCCCCACGGCCCGTCCACGTCATTGCGCTGATACGCGGCCTCCGTCGTCAGCGTCTCGCCGAGCCGCATGCGGAGCGTCGGGGTGAACGAGACGCGATCCCCGCCGAAGAACCCGCCGATGATCGTCCGCACGTCCACGCTGAAGGGCGCGCCCTGGTTCGACAGGAACACCAGTTGCGCCTCGTTGTGGCCGTACGACCCGGGCGGCACGACCATGCCCGGGTAGATCTGAAACGGCCTGCGCACGCCCTCGTGCGTGATGTTCATGCCCGTATGGATCTCGGAGCTGTTCTTGAACTGCCAGTGGTTGTCGATGTGCCAGAAGCTGCTCTCCAGGAAGCCGTCCATGCCGTAGAAGGCCCGGTACGACGAGTGCGGCCGCAGTTCCTGGATGTTGATGAACTCATTGGGCCGGAACCGCGTCATCACCCGGACGTCCGGCTTCCGGTAGCCCCGCCGGCTGAGAAACCCCACCTCGGGGTTGAAGCGTTCGCCGAGCTCCTGGTAGCCCATCTCGAAGTCGAAGCGGGGCACACTCGTGCGCGAGCGCAGGTTGTAGGCGTAGTCCTGCGACTCGACCCCCGGCGTGTCGGTTTTCGCGAGAAACCCCGACAGCACGGTGTGCTGCCGGATGCCGGCCTTGCCGTCGAGCGCATAGGTGCGGTTGTAGTCGCGATTGGAGGCCAGCCGGCCCGTGCCCGTGCGATTCACGAACAACGCACCCACCGATCCGCGGTTGGGCAGGTCCCGGCTCACGCGCGCCACGGAGAAGTTGCTCCCCGCAATCCTCCCCCCCACGTCGTCGGTCTGCATGTTGAGGAGACCGATGTTGTAGGGCCCGGCCTTGCCCGACAGCCGGCCGCCGCCGAGAATGGGGATGTTCTCGCCGTTTGCACCGATGCCGATGCGCCGGCTGAAGAAGAGATCGACCTCCCCGGGGTTGCCGGCGGTGAAGAAGCCGGAGTTCTCCAGGAAGAACGGCCGCTTCTCGGGAAAGAAGAGCTCGAAGCGATCGAGGTTGACCTGCTGGTCGTCGATTTCCACCTGCGCGAAGTCGGTGTTGACCGTGGCGTCGAGCGTCAGGCTCGGCGTGAGCGTGAACTTGAGGTCGCCGCCGACGTCGCCGAGCAGCACGCCGTCCACCGGCCGCACACCGGACTGGCGCGCATTGCCCAGCACGTAAGGCGTGGCCTTGAGGCTCCGGATCGTCGGGGTCTCGAGCCCGGTGAGCTCGCCGGCGAGCGAGAGGCGATACAGCAGATACTGACGCGGGATTGGCGCCCAGTAGGCGCGCTCGTTGCGACGCCGGATGTTGCGCTGGAAGTTCACGCCCCAGATCCGCCCGGCGCCCGAGGGGAACCGCAGCGTCCGAAAGGGGATCGCGAACTCGGCCGACCAGCCGATCTCGCTCACGCGCGACCGGACCTGCCACGCGCCATCCCAGTTCAGGTTGAAGCCGCTGCCGGCTCCGCTCTGCTGGCGCTGGCCGCCCGCGAGCCCTCCACCGCCCTGCCCTTCATTGGTCACCTGGCCGTCGTACTCGATCCCGGCCGGGTTGGTGCCGAACACGAACCCGTTCAATTGATCCTGATAGGTGTCGAAGATGATCCGGAAGCTGTCGGTCTCGTCGAGCCCCGCGTCGCGCCTCGCGTCCGACACGATGATGCCGTCGGGCATCCGGTCGTAACAGACGACGCCGACATACAGCGTGTCGGAGGTAAAGACGACGCGCACCTCGGTGTTCTCGGAAGACGGCTGCCCCTCATCAGGTTGCTCCTGCCGGAAGCCCGACACCGGCACGGCGGTCTGCCATGCGGCATCGCTGAGCACCTCGCCGTCGAGCGTGGGAGCCTGCGCGACGCGAACGGCCGCCAGGGCGGGACGGCTTGCAGCCTGGGGCCGCGCCTCCTGTGCACGACTCTCGACCGGACAGACGATCACTCCGGCGGCGAGCAGAGCGGGAACGATCCGTAGAGCAACGCAGGGTCGATTGATCATGGGGTCACAACTGGCGGGAGGCACAGACCAGAATGCCCATTGTGACAGAGATGGCCGTGTCGGACCAGAGTGGCCGGCGGAGCCGACTCGGCTCATCGTCGCAAACAATGCCCGGCTACAGCCGGCAGATCAGGAGCTCGCGCTCGTACACCATCTCCGGCGGCAGGTGGCTGTGCACGTCGATGAAGAGCTCTTCGTGCTCGATCACCTCCGATCGCCAGCTCGCGGGATCCACCGACTGCAGCGCGTCGAACGTCTCCCTCGGGAACGGCAGCCCGGTCCAGTCGATGTCGTCGAACCGCGGCATCCAGCCAATCGGCGTCTCGCGCGCGAGCGTCCGGCCGCGCACGCGGTCCACCACCCAGCGCAGGATGCGCATGTTCTCCTGGAAGCCGGGCCACAGGAACCGGCCGTCCTCCCCCTTGCGGAACCAGTTCACGTGGAAGATCTTCGGCGTCTCGGTCAGCGACCGCTGCATCTGGATCCAGTGCCGGAAGTAATCCCCCATGTGATACCCGCAGAAGGGCAGCATCGCCATCGGATCCCGCCGCACCTTCCCTACCTTCCCCACCGCCGCCGCGGTGGTCTCGGACCCCAGGGTCGCTCCGACATACACCCCGGCGGTCCAGTTGAACGCCTGATACACCAGCGGCATCGTCGTGGCCCGGCGCCCCCCGAAGATGAAGGCGCCGATCGGCACGCCCTCGGGCGATTCCCAGTCGGCGTCGATGATGGGGGCCTGGACGATGGGGGCCGTGAACCTGGCGTTCGGATGCGCGGCGAGCCGGCCCGTCTCGCGGCCGATGGCCGGCGTCCACGGCCGCCCCTGCCAGTCGAGGCACTCGGCCGGCGGGTCGTCGGTCATCCCCTCCCACCACACGCCGCCGTCCGGCGTCTCGGCGACGTTGGTGAAGATGGTGTTGCGGGCAATCATCGCCATCGCGTTGGGGTTCGTCTTCGCCGACGTACCGGGCGCCACGCCGAAGACGCCCGCTTCGGGATTGATCGCCCGGAGATGCCCCTGCGCATCCGGCTTGATCCACGCAATGTCGTCGCCCACGAGCGACACCTTCCAGTCCGACAACCCCGGCGGGGGAATCAGCATCGCGAGATTCGTCTTGCCGCAGGCACTCGGAAAAGCCGCGGCGACGTACGTCTTCTCGCCGTGCGGATCCTCGACCCCGAGGATGAGCATGTGCTCCGCCATCCAGCCTTCGTCGCGCGCGATGGCAGACGCGATCCGGAGGCCGAAGCACTTCTTCCCGAGCAGTGCATTCCCGCCATAGCCCGATCCGTAGGACCAGATTTCCCGCGTCTCGGGAAAATGGACAATGTATTTGTCGGGGTTGCAGGGCCAGGGCACGTCGGCCTGACCCGGTGCGAGCGGCGCACCGACGCTGTGCATGCAGGGCACGACCCGCTTCTCGTCGCGGTCGATCGCCGCAAGCACGGGCGTGCCGATGCGCGCCATGATGCGCGTGTTGACCACGACGTAGGGCGAGTCGGTGAGCTGGACGCCGATCTGCGACATGGGAGAGCCGACCCGTCCCATGCTGAACGCCAGCACGTACATCGTCCGTCCCGCCATGCAGCCGCTGAACTTCTCCTTGAGCGTGCGCCGCATCTCGTAGGGGTTCACCCAGTTGTTCGTGGGGCCCGCGGCGTCTTTCGACAGAGAGCACACGAACGTCCGCTGCTCGACACGGGCGACATCGCCTGCGTCGGACCGCGCGAGGTAGCAGCCGGGCCAGAGCGTGTCGTCGAGCGTCGTGAACGTGCCGTTGCGGACCATCAGGTCGCAGAGCGCGTCGTACTCCTCCTGCGAGCCGTCCACCCAGTGGACCGCGGCCGGACCGGTCAACTGGCGCATCTTCTCGACCCAGCGCAGCAGATGGGTGTTCCGCGCCAGCGGGATCGACGGATCGCGCGACAGCGAGATAGCGTTACTCATCACTCTCCTGTGTGCGGGAGCATCGGCTACGTGCCGATGCCTCCGAGCGCCAGATATTTGATCTCGAGATACTCGTCGATGCCGTACTTCGAGCCCTCGCGGCCGAGCCCGGACGCCTTCATTCCCCCGAACGGGGCAGACGCGTTGGAAATGATGCCTTCGTTGATCCCGATGATTCCGTACTCGAGACCCTCGGCCACGCGGAAGATGCGCCCGATGTCGCGGCTGTAGAAATACGCCGCGAGCCCGAACTCGGTATCGTTCGCGAGCGCGATGGCTTCCGCTTCCGTGCGGAAGCGAAACAGCGGCGCCAGTGGACCGAACGTCTCCTCCCGGAAGACCAGCGCACGCGTGCTGACGTCGCCGAGCACGGTCGGCTGGAAGAAGTTGCCGCCAAGCTCGTGACGGCCTCCGCCGGTGAGCACCCGTGCGCCCCCGCTCACCGCATCCGCGATGTGATGCTCGACCTTCTCCACCGCGTCCGCATTGATCATCGGCCCCTGCGTGACGCCGGCGTCCATCCCGTTGCCGACGCGCAGCGTGCCGACCGCGGCCGTCAGCTTCTCGGCGAACGCCTCGTAGATCGCCTCCTGCACGAGCATCCGGTTCGCGCATACGCACGTCTGCCCGGTGTTCCGGAACTTCGACGCCATCGCCCCCTCCACCGCCGCATCCACATCGGCGTCGTCGAACACGATGAAGGGAGCGTTGCCGCCGAGCTCCATGCTGAGCCGCTTCACGGTAGGGGCGCACTGCTGAATCAGCTTCGAGCCGACCTCCGTGCTGCCGGTGAAGGAGAGCTTGCGCACGTCAGCGTTCGATGTGATCTCGCGGCCGATCGGCTCCGATGGCCCGGTGACGACGTTGCAGACGCCGGGAGGAAGCCCGGCACGTTCGGCGAGCGCCGCGATTGCGAGCGTCGAGAAGGGCGTCTGGCTCGCCGGCCGGAGCACGCCGGTGCACCCCGCCGCCCAGCCCGGGCCGGCCTTGCGGGCGACCATCGCGGCCGGGAAGTTCCACGGCGTGATGGCCGCGAACACGCCCACGGGTTCCTTCAAGACCAGGATCCGCCGTCCGTGCTCGTTCTGGGGGATCGTGTCGCCATAGACACGCTTGCCTTCTTCGGCGAACCACTCGATGAAGCTCGCGGCGTAGCGGATCTCGCCCCGGCTCTCCGCCAGCGGCTTACCCTGCTCGGCTGTCATGATGACGGCCAGGTCTTCGAGATGATCGTGCATCAGATCGAAGAGCGCCCGCAGGATCACCGCACGCTCCCGCGCCAGCATGCCGCGCCAGGCCGGCAGGGCGCGTTTCGCGGCGTCGATGGCGCGCCGTGTCTCGACCGCCCCCATCGCGGGCACCTCGCCGACCACGTCACCGGTGGCGGGATTGCGCACCGCCAGCGTCGCCCCGGCGTCGGCCTGGACCCAGCGGC
>JANPJN010000327.1:0-1640 GCA_031425515.1 Acidobacteriota bacterium
GGGCGGCGGCCCCTGCATCCGCGCGAGGTCTGCGGTGTAGGTCGTGAACCGGTTCGCCACCAGTCCGGCGTCGATATCGCAGAGGGCGACGATGTTCTGGCTCATGAGGGCGCGGGTGTTCGATCGGCCCATGCCGCCGATCCCGACCGTCGCGATGTTCACCGTATCGCTTGGCGCCTGGAAGCCGCGCCCGAGCACGTGGCGGGGAACGATGGTGAGTCCGGCGCCGGTGGCGGCGGCGGTTTTGACGAATGTTCTCCGCGAAACTCCGTCGCTGCTGGTCGAGCCCTGGTCGTCCCGGTCGCTCATGGATTGTGCCCTCGTCCTGGTCTGTTCGATGACGGTGCTGCCCGCGCCGGGCGTCGGCGCCCTCTCGTCGGCCCGGCAGACCCCCTGACAGCAAAATGCGCGCTACGCACAATAACTGTACGTCGCGCGCGGTGTCGAGCGCGACGGACCCGGCGGCCGGATCCGTCGCGACGGTGGGTGCGCCTTACGCGAGCTTGAAGCCCGGCCGGTACTCGCGGTGCAGGAACTGGTTCGGGTCCACGGTGTTGTTGCCGTTCTTCACCGAGTTGGTGATCCGGCCTGCCGCGCCGTCGTAGTGAATCTTGCCGCCAGCGCGCAGCGAGACCACGCCGAGGAGCATGACTTCGTTGAGCTTCGCGGCATAGTCGAACGGGCAGGAAATCTCCGCCTTGCCCTTGATGGCCTCCGACCAGTTGACCTCGTGTTCCTCGTGCGTCACGCGGGCCAGCTTCGCTTTCGGGTCGCCGAACGACTGGTGCAGCGACTGCGGCAGGAGGCGCGGGTTGAGCCCGTAGGTGTCCTGCAGCATCTTGCCCTTGCTGCCGATGTAGAGGATGCCTCCCTCGCCATTGAGCTTCTCGTCGCCCATCTCTTCGGGCTTGGGTGGATTGAAGCCGCCGTCGTACCACGTCAGCTTGACCGCCGGCATCGCGCCGCGCGCCGGGAAGTCGTAGTAGGTGGTCGTGGCGCTCGGATAGCACACGCCGTTGAACGGCGTGGAGATTGTTTCAATCACCGTCGGCATGCCGAGGTCGAGACCCCAGAACGGATGGTCGATGAGGTGGGCCCCCATGTCGCCCAGGGCACCCTGGCCCCAGTCCACCCAGCCGCGCCAGTTGAACGGATGATAGATGGGGTGATAGTCCACCTGCGGCGCCACGCCCAGGAAGAGATCCCACGAGAGCGGGTCGGGCACCGGATAGTTGCCGGCCAGGGCGGCGGCCAGGCGGGCCTCGACGCCCGCGCCGTTCCAGCGCAGCGGGCGCTGCGGATTGTCGGGCGGCAGCGGTGCGGGGCGCGGTACGCCCTGCGGCCAGTAGCCGAGCGGACGGTTCGTCCAGACGTGGATCTCCTTGATGTCTCCGATCGCTCCGGCCGCCAGATACTCCTGGCCGGTGCGGGCGCCGTCGGTCGAGTGCCCCTGATTGCCCATCTGGGTCACGACCTTGCTCGTCTTCGCCTTCTGCGCGAGATGGCGCGCCTCCTGGACCGACCAGCAGAGCGGCTTCTGCACGTAGACGTGCTTGCCGAGGTCCATCGCGACCGAGGCGATGGGCGCGTGCATGTGGTCGGGCGTCGCGACGATCACCGCGTCGATGTCCTTCTGTTTC
>JANPJN010000328.1:0-10929 GCA_031425515.1 Acidobacteriota bacterium
GTCGGCGCCGGCACGATCCAGTCGCGGCGCATCGACAGCATCGACGCCGTGGACTTCCAGTACGCCCGGCAGATTGGCTGCACGATCCGACAGATCGCCTGGGCCGAGCGGACCGCTGACCCGGCCGTCATCCGCGCCGCCGTCGGCCCGGCGCTCGTGCCGCTGGGGTCGCCGCTCGCGAGCGTGCGCGGCAGCGAGAACCTGGTGATGCTGCGCGGGCAGTACGGGGGGGAGACGACGTTCGGGGGGCTCGGCGCGGGCGGCGAGCCGACGGCCGTCGCGGTGCTTTCGGACCTTCTCGCGATCGCGCGTGAGGGCGGGCCGTCCGCGGCACGGGTCGCGGCCAGGCCGGCGGAGGTCTCGTCGGAGTTCGAGAGCCCGTACTACATCCGGTTCACGGTGGCCGATCGGCCCGGGATCATCGCGACGCTGGCGGCGGTCTTCGCGCGGCACGCCATCAACATCGACGCGATCCTCCAGCGTCCGGGTTTTCCCGAAGGGCGTCGCCCGTTCGTCGTCAGCCTCGACCCGGCCCCGTCGTCGGCGATCGACCGCGCGATGGCCGACATCGCCGCGTTCGACTTCCACGAGGTGCCGCCCGTGGCGCTGCCGGTTCTGTCGTCGCTCGTCCCGGGCGGGGGCGCCGCGGAGTGAGGCGCCTGCCCCCGGGCGGCCGGTCGGGGCGGCTTGACTTCGCGGCACCGCGGGCGATATAACAGGCGACATGTTTGCCGGGGGCCTGTGTGCGTGTCACTGTTGCTGCTGCTGTACGCAGTGCCACGGGCTTCCCTGCCTTCGGTCCACGCGTTGATGCTCTGAACCACAGTTCAAACCCATCGCGCTCGACAACGAAGCCCGGGAGGCCAGACCTTCCGGGCTTTTTTCGTGACAGGAGATTCCGATAGCGCTCTTCCCCGTGTACCTCAAGCTGCACGGCCGCCGCGTGGTGGTCGTAGGCGGCGGGCCCGTCGCGGCCTCCAAGCTGGCGGCCCTGCAGGCGGTCGGCGCCGAGATCGTCGTCGTGTCGCCCAAGGTCTGCGCCGGCGTGCGCGAGGCCGGCGTGCCGGTGGTGCTGCGCGGGTTCGAGCCGGCGGATCTCGAGGGCGCGTGGTTCGTCGTGGCGGCCGCGCCGCCGGAGGTGAACCGGCGCGTGACCGAGGCGGCCGAGGGCCGGCAGGTGTTCGTCAACGCGGTGGACGACCCGCCGAACGCCACGGTGTATCTCGGCGGCGTCGTCCGGCGGGCAGGGGTCACCGTCGGGATCTCGACCGAAGGGGCCGCGCCGGCGATCGCCGGCCTGTTGCGCGAGGGGATTGACGCGATGCTGCCGCCGGATCTCGACGTGTGGATGGCGACCGCCGGGGATCTGCGCCGCTCGTGGCGCGAGCGCCAGATCCCGATGGAGGCGCGGCGCCCGGAGCTCCTCGAGGCGCTCAACGCCCTGTACGACGAACGCCGGCGCGCGGACCACGCATCCGCACCAGCGACGGAGCCTGCCCGATGACAGGGCTGGTGTCGCTCGTCGGCGCGGGGCCTGGCGATCCGGAGCTGCTCACCCTCAAAGCCGCACGCCGGCTCGCGGAGGCGGACCTCGTGCTGTATGACGCGCTCATCGAGGCCGAGGCGCTCGAGCTCGCCCCGCGGGCGCGGAGGTTCTTCGTGGGCAAGCGTGCGGGCCGCCCCGCCATCCGCCAGGACGCCATCAACCGCCTCATGATCCGAGAGGCGCGTCGCGGCCTTCGCGTCGTTCGACTGAAGTGCGGCGACCCATTCGTGTTCGGGCGCGGGGGAGAGGAAGCGCTGGCACTCGCGGCGGCGGGTGTGCCCTGCGAGGTCGTGCCGGGTGTGTCCAGCGCGCTCGCGGCGCCGCTGCTCGGCGGAATCCCGCTCACGCACCGCGGCCTCGCGTCGGCGTTCCTCGTCGTGTCGGGGCACGCCGAGGCGGCCTATGCCCCGGCGCTCGGATCGCTCGCGCCTGGCAGCGCCACGGTGGTCGTCCTGATGGGGCTGGCCAACCGCGAGGCGATCCGGCGGCAGTTGCTGGCGGCCGGCTGGGCGAGGACCACGCCCGCGGCCGTGATCGTCGGCGCGTCCCGACCGGGTGCGGACGAGTGGCATGGGACGCTCGAGACGCTCGACGCGAGCGCGGGCGCCACGGACGTGGACCTGCCCGGCATCATCGTGGTCGGCGCGGTCGCCGGTCTGGCGGGGATCCTGTCCCCGGGGCAGGCGCCGGAGCAGTCGGCTTTGAACGAACGCACCGCGGTGGCGGGCACATAGGGCGCAGGCGCCTTCCAGGAACATATGACTGTCTCAGCAGACGACCCACGCACTTACGGCCGGACCCGGCTGTCTTTCGCCCAGACCGCCGACATCGACGAGTTCGTCGTGATGCTCGACCGGTTCGAGCGCGGCGACATCACGCCCGAAGCGTGGCGAAAATTCCGGCTGTTGCGCGGCACCTACGGCCAGCGGCAGGACGCCGACGCGCAGATGCTCCGCGTGAAGATTCCGCAGGGCATCCTCGAGGCCGCGCACCTCGACGCGCTGGCGGATGTCGCCGAACGGTATTCGCGCGGCTTCGGGCACATCTCGACGCGGCAGAACGTGCAGTTTCACTTCATGGCGCTGCACGACGCCGAACCGGCGATGCGGGTGCTCGCCGACGCGGGTGTGACGACACGCGAGGCGTGCGGGAACTCGGTGCGGAACATCACGACGTGTCCGCATGCCGGCGTCGCGCGCGACGAGGTTTTCGACGTGACCCCCTATGCGGAGGCGCTGACACGCTATCTGCTGCGGCATCCGCTCAGCTCCGCACTGCCGCGCAAGTTCAAGATCGCGTTCGAAGGCTGCGCGAGCGGGGACCATGCCGCCGTGTCGATCAACGACATCGGATACCGCGCAGCGCTCTCGCCGGACGGATCGGGCCGGCGCGGGTTCCGGGTGACCGTCGCGGGCGGGACCGCGATCATGTGCCGCACCGGGGCCTCGCTCTACGAGTTCCTCCCGGCGTCGGAGATCCTGATGGTGGCCGAAGCCGTGCTGCGCGTCTTCCAGCGCTACGGCGACTACGAGCACAAGCAGCGCAACCGGCTGAAATTCCTCGTCAAGTCCATGGGCTGGGATGCCTGGCAGGCCGCGTTCCACACGGAGCTCGACGCGCTGCGCGCCGGTGACGCCGCGCGGCTGCCCTTCGATCCCGAGGACCCACCGGTGGAGTCGGCGCCCGAGGGGCGCGCGGACGCGCCGTCGGTGGCGGCGATCACGGCGCTCGCGACCGCATCGGTCGTGCGCGGGCCCGGCATCGTCCCCGTGGTGGAGATCCGTGACGGCGGGCCTGGACGCGAGCGCACGGAGTGGCTGCGGACGAACCTGCAGCCGCAGAAGCAGCCGGACTACACGCAGGTCTCGGTGGCGCTGGTGCTGGGGGACCTGACCGGTGGGCAGATGCGCGCGCTCGCGGCGCTGTCGCGCGCGTACGCGGACGGCACCGTGCGCGTGACGGTCGATCAGAACCTCGTGCTGCGCTGGGTGAAGAGCGGTCAGGTGCCCGGGCTCTATCGACGGCTCGCAGCGGCCGGCCTCGCGGAGCCCGGTGCGGGCACCATCGCCGACGTGACCAGCTGCCCGGGGGCCGAGTCCTGCAAGCTCGCCGTCACGCAGTCCCGGGGGCTCGCGCGGCTCATCGGCGACGATCTCAAGCAGCGTCCCGCGCTCACGCGCGCGGCCGAGGACGTGCGCATCAAGATCAGCGGCTGCCCGAACGGCTGCGGCCAGCATCACGTCGCGGCCATCGGCTTCCAGGGCAGCATCCGCAAGATCGGCGATCGGGCCGTGCCGCAGTACTTCATGATGCTTGGGGGAGGCGCGGGCCCCGAGGGCGCCAGCTTCGGCCGGCTGACCGCGAAGATTCCCGCGCGGCGCATTCCCGATGCCGTGTCGCGGATGCTCGAGCTCTATCGGGAGGAGCGGACCCCCGGAGAGTCGGCGTCCGCGTTCTTCCTGCGCGTCGATCCGGCGCGCGCGCGCGCCGCGGTCGCCGACCTCGAGAAGATGACGGCGGACGCCGCGCTGCCGACCGACTACATCGATCCCGGCGAGGACCACGCGTTCAGCCCGGAGGTGATGGACGGCGAATGCAGCGCCTGAGGCTGCCGCACGCGGTGATCGTCCCGGCATCGATCGCCAACCTGGGTCCCGGCCTCGACACGCTCGGTCTTGCCGTCGGTCTGTACCTGCGGGCGACGATCACCCGCGTCGTGGCCGACGGCCGGGGGCGGCTGATCTGCCGGTTCGTGGACGGTCCCATCGGCGGGCCCAACCGGATCGCCCAGGGCTTCGAGGCGCTCGGTCGGGCGGCGCCCGGGCGACCGTCGCTCGAGGTGGACGTGCAGAGCGACATTCCGCTGCGCGGCGGCCTCGGGAGCAGCGCAGCGGCGACGATCGCCGGGCTCCGATTGCGCGAACTGGTGGACGGCCGCCGGCCGGGGGCCGATATCCTCGCCGCGGCGTCGAAGATCGAGGGGCACCCGGACAATGCCGCCGCGGCGCTTCATGGAGGCGTCACGAGCTGCTGCACGCGGCAGGATGGCTCGATCGCGGTGGCGACGTGGCCCTGGCCGAAGAGGTGGCGCGTCGTGGTCGCTACGCCGAAGGTGGAGTTGAAGACGTCCGTGTCCCGGCGGGCGCTGCCGAAGAAGCTCCCGCTCGGGGATGCCATCTTCAATATGCAGCACCTGGGCTTGATGCTGAGCGCGCTGCAGACCGGACGCGTGGACGACATGCGCGAGGCGCTGCGGGACCGCGCCCACCAGCCGTACCGGGAGCCGCTGGTGCCGGGGTTGCGCCGGCTGCTGGCGCTGCGCCACCCGGACGTGATTGGCGCGTGCCTGAGCGGCGCGGGGCCGACGGTGGCGGTCTTTGCGTCGCGCAACGCCGGCGGGGTGGAAGATCTGCTGCGCCGGGCCTACGCGCGGGAACGGGTACCGTGCGCCGTGAGGACAGTGACAGTTCATCGGGAAGGTGATGCATGACGTTCATGACCGGGCTGCAGTGCCATCTGTGCGGAGCGAAGTATCCGGCCGAAGCGCTCTGGGTGTGCAGCGAGTGTCTCGGGCCGCTCGAAGTTGTCTACGACTACGCGGGGGCGCGTGAATCGATGACCCGCGACGCGATCGAGCGCCGGCCCCGCAACGTCTGGCGCTTCCGCGAGCTGCTGCCGATCGCCGGCGAGCCCCGTACCGGCTTCCACTCCGGCTACACGCCACTCGTGCGCGCGGACCGGCTGGCGCGCGAGCTCGGCCTCCGAGAGCTCTACATCAAAGACGACTCGGTCAATCATCCGACGCTCTCGTACAAGGACCGCGTCGTCTCGATGGCCGCCACCCGCGCGGTGGAGCTCGGGTTCACGACGTTCGGCTGCGCCTCGACCGGCAACCTCGCCAACAGCGTCTCGGCCCACGCGGCCCGCCTCGGCCTGGAGTGCTACGTCTTCATCCCCTGGGACCTCGAACTGGGCAAGGTCCTCGGCTCAGCAGTCTTCAAACCGCACGTCATCGGCGTGCGCGGAAATTACGACGATGTGAACCGGTTGTGTACGCAGATCGCCGAGAGGCACGGCTGGGGCTTCGCGAACATCAACCTCCGCAGCTACTACGCGGAGGGGGCGAAGACCATGGGCTTCGAGATCGTCGAGCAGCTGGGATGGCGCTTCCCGAAGCACCTGGTGTCGCCCGTCGCCGGCGGGACGCTGCTCCCGAGAATCGCGCGCGGGTTTCGCGAGCTGCGCGAGATCGGCCTGGTCGAGGGTGAGCTGCCCCGCATCCATGCCGCCCAGGCGGCCGGCTGCGCGCCGGTCGTGCGAGCGCTGGACGAGGGGCTCGAGTTTCCCGATCCGGTCAAGCCGAACACCATCGCGAAATCGATCGCCATCGGCAACCCGGCCGACGGCTTCCAGGTCGTCAAGACCGTCAAGGCCACGGGCGGTTCCGGCGTGGCGTCGAGCGACGAAGAGATTCTCCAGGCGATGGAGCTGCTGGCGGAAACCGAAGGCATCTTCACCGAGCCGGCCGGAGGCGCGACGCTCGCCGGTGCGATCTCACTGGTGCGGCGAGGCGTGATTCCGGCCGACGAGTCGGTCGTCGTCTGCATCACGGGCAACGGATACAAGACGGCCGCGGAGACCATCGGTCCGCGGCTGCCGGCCAGGATCGAGATCGGCCGCGCTCTTGCCGACTTCGAGGCCTATCTCCAGTCGGCGACCGAGGCGGCGCCGGCCTTGCGGGGCGCATGATTGAGCTCAGCGTCGAGGCCGTCGAGGCGATCACGCGGCACGGCGCCGCAGGGTATCCGCTCGAGTGCTGCGGGGCGCTCATCGGGCAGCTGACCCCGACCGGCGATCGCCGCGTACACGAGGCCTGGCCGCTCACCAACGCCGCCTCCGCCACACCGGAGCGGCGCTTCACGGTCGCGCCGGAGGACTACCGCCGCGCGGAGGCGCGGGCGGCCGCCTCGGGCAGTACGCTGGTGGGGTTCTATCATTCGCATCCGGACGCCCGGGCGCGTCCGTCACTCGAGGATCTGGCCCACGCGTGGCCGAACTTCGACTACATCATCGTTTCCGTTGTGCGCGGTCAGGCGGAGGAGATCTCCTGCTGGCGGCTGCGCGAGGACCGTTCCGGTTTCGACCGGGAGGACATGACATGGCCAATCGCATCCTGATCCCGACCCCGCTCCGGCCGTTCGCCGGCAAGCAGGAATCCGTGGACATCGACGGCGCCACGGTGGGCGAGATTCTGCAGGCGCTCGTCGGGCGCTACGGAGATCTGCGCAAGCACCTCTACAACGACGAGGGCAAGCTGCGCAGCTTCGTGAACATCTACGTCAACGACGAGGACATCCGCCACCTCGAGCGCGAGAAGACGGCCCTGAAGCCCGGCGACACGGTCAGCATCGTCCCCTCCGTCGCCGGAGGTGTGGGTGCGGTGGTGACCCGGGAGGGGGAGGAGCTGACGCGCGACGAGGTGCAGCGCTACAGCCGGCACCTGATCATGCCGGAGGTCGGCGTGGACGGGCAGCGGAAGCTGAAGGCGGCGCGCGTACTGTGCATCGGCGCCGGCGGCCTCGGCGCCCCGGCCACGATGTACCTGGCTGCGGCCGGCGTCGGCACGCTCGGCATCGTGGATTTCGACACCGTGGATGCCAGCAACCTGCACCGGCAGATCATTTACGGCACGCCCGACGTCGGGAAGCGGAAGCTCGAAGCGGCGCGAGATCGCATCGCGGCGATGAACCCGTCGGTCAAGGTCGTGATGCACGAACTGGCGCTCACATCGAAGAACGCGCTCGACGTGCTGCGCGACTACGACGTGATTCTCGACGGGACCGACAATTTCCAGACGCGGTATCTCGTGAACGACGCGTGCGTGATCCTCGGCAAGCCGAATGCGTATGGCAGCATCTTCCGGTTCGACGGCCAGGCGTCGGTGTTTGCCGTCAAGGGTGGACCGTGCTATCGCTGCCTCTATCCCGAACCGCCGCCGCCGGGGCTCGTGCCCAGTTGCGCCGAGGGTGGCGTGCTCGGCGTGCTGCCCGGGGTGATCGGCATCATCCAGGCGACGGAGGCGATCAAGCTGATTCTCGGCGTCGGTCAGCCGCTCGTCGGTCGGCTGCTGCTCTACGATGCGCTCCAGATGCGCTTCCGCGAGCTCAAGCTGCGCCGGGACGTCGAATGCCCGGTCTGCGGGGACAACCCGACCATCCGCGAGCTCATCGACTACGACGCGTTCTGCGGCGTCACGCCACCGAGCGCCGCTCCCGCGACGTCGGGCATCCCCGAGATCACCGCCGAGGAGCTCAAGGCGCAGATTGACAGCGGGACGGCGCCCTTCATCCTCGACGTGCGCGAGCCGAACGAGTTCCAGATCTGCCGCATCGACGGGTCAACGCTCATTCCGCTCGGCGAGGTTGCCGCGCGGTCGGCCGAGCTCGATCGCGACCGCGAGATGGTGGTCCACTGCAAGATGGGGGGGCGCAGCGCAAAAGCTGTGGCGCTGCTGCAGGAGCGCGGGTTCACCCGCGTCCGGAACCTGAAGGGTGGCATCCTCGCCTGGATCGACAAGGTCGATCCGACACAGTCGAAGTATTGAACCCGTCCCGCGCTTCCGGCGCGGGGCGCCCTCTACTTGCGCCGCTCCGGGAGCCGGCGCTCGGACGGACCGTCGTAGATGTGGTCCTTCGGGTCGATCTGGCGCATCGGCTGCTGGCGCTCGCGCTCTTCGTGGGCCTGCGCAGCAATGCCGGGCACACGCGAGATGATGAACAGCGCGTTGGCCACGTCCGGCGGCATCCCGAGGTCGCCGCACACCGCCGCGATCGCGCCGTCGATGTTGACCGGCAGCGGGGGATGGCCCGAGTGCTCCGTGCCGATCAGCATTTCCACCGCCCGGATCATCTGGATGTGGCCCCCCTCGACCTCGAGCTCCAGGGCCATCTGAAACAGACGCGCCGCGCGCGGGTCGCGCGTATGGAAGCGGTGGCCGAACCCCGGCACTGTCTCTCCCGTGGCTTCCGAGCGCGACACGATCGTTTCCGCGGCATCCTTGTAGCTCTGGCCCTCGCGCACGAGCGCGAGGCCGGCATCCAGGAATGCCATGCAGCTCTCGATGTCCCCGCCGTGATATCGCCCGAACCCGAGCACCCCTGCGGCCACGCACGCGCGCAGCGGCGCGCCCGCCGTCGCCGTGTTCCGGGCCGCGAGCGTGGACGGGGGAGTGGCCCCGTGGTCGATGAAGGAGACGAGCATCGCTTCCATCAGCCGGCCGATGCCTGGCGTCGGACACTCACCCATCAGGAGCAGGTAGATCGTTTCGCCGAAGGTGAGCCGCCCCATCAGCTCGTCCAGCGGGTACCCGCGCACGAGGATCTTGTTCGGCTCGATGCCGGTCAGGCCCGTGCGCCACTTCTCTTCGGCCGTGGGCTGTGGCCCCCGTCCCGCTGCTTTTCGCCCGGGCTGCTTCATGGTCGCACTCGTTCCCACATCACCGGGTTCCGTACAGACGGTCGCCGAAGTCACCAAGACCCGGCACGATGAACTTGTGGTCGTTCAGCCGCTCGTCGACGGCCGGCGTGAAAATCTGCACGTCCGGGTGACGGCGTTCGACCAGCGCCACCCCTTCGGGGGCAGCGACGATGCACACCAGGTGGACGTTGCGGGCGCCGCACTGACGCAGCAGGTCGAGCGCCGAGACCGCGCTCCCGCCGGTCGCCAGCATCGGATCGATCATCAGCACGAAGCTGCGGCTCAAGTCGCCCGGGAGCTTCGAGTAGTACTGCGAGGCGACCGCGGTCAGCTCGTCGCGCTGCAGACCGATGTGGCCGACGCGCGCCGACGGGATCAGTTCCAGCACCGCATCCAGCATGCCGAGTCCGGCCCGCAGGACCGGCACTACCACGACATCGTCCACGATGCGTCGCGCGGGCGCCGGCCCGAGTGGCGTGATGACGGTCCCGGCCGTGCTCGGGAGGCCGCGCGTCGCCTCGGCGGCCAGGATCAGGCTGATGCGCACGGCCATGCGCCTGAAGAGCGCCGGCGGGGTGGCCGCGTCCCGCAGGGTCGCGAGCGCGTCGTGAACCAGCGGATGTTCGACGAGGTGGAGCGGCACCGGTTCACTATACAAAAGCGGGCTCCCAAAAGGGGAAAAGAGAAAAAGGATAAGATCGCGTCCCATGCTGCCGCGCCTGTTGATTGCGACGCTCGCTGCTGCGTCCCTCGCGGCCGCATCCCTCGGGGCGAGCCGCCAGGCGCCCCGCCCCGTTTCGCTCGTCGTGACCGGCGGCATCGTGGTCACCATGGACGGCACCGGTCGCATCCTGTCGCCAGGGGCTGTCGCCATCGACGGCCGCGACATCGTCGGGATCGATACGCCGGAGGCGATCGCCGCCCGGTTCACCGCGGCGGACCCGATCGATGCCAGCGGGCAGATCGTGCTGCCGGGGCTCGTCAACACCCATACCCATGCGCCGATGGTGCTGTATCGAGGTCTCGCCGACGATCTCGCGCTGATGGACTGGCTCCAGTCGTACATCTTTCCGGCTGAAGCGAAGACCGTGACGCCGGAGTTCGTGCGGGCCGGCACGCGGCTCGCCGCACTCGAGATGATCCAGTCGGGCACGACGACGTACGCCGACATGTATTACTTCGAGGAAGAGATCGCGTCCGTCACGAAGGCCGCTGGCCTGAGGGGCGTGCTCGGGCAGACCGTGATCTCGTTTCCCGTAGCGGATGCGAAGACGCCCGCAGAGGGTCTGGCCCGGGCCGAGCGCTTCCTCGCGCGGTTTGCCGGCGACGATCTGATCGTGCCGGCGATCGCGCCGCATGCGATGTACACGCTCGACGCGCGCACGCTCAAGGCGGTCCGCGCCCTGGCTGACCGCGAGCACGCGCCCGTCCTCATCCATCTCTCCGAAACCGCCGACGAGGCGAAGACGTCGGCCACGCGGCACAAGGCGTCGCCGACGGCCTACCTCGAGAGCCTGGGGTTCTGGGGCCCGCGCACCCTGGCGGCACACGGCGTGTGGCTGTCGCGTGCCGATATCGCCACGCTGGCCCGGCGGAAGGTCGGCGTGTCGCACAACCCCGAGAGCAACATGAAGCTTGCGAGCGGCGCCGCGCCGGTGGTCGGGCTGCGGGCGGCCGGCGTGCGCGTGGGCCTCGGCACCGACGGTGCGGCGAGCAACAACGATCTCGACATGTTCGAGGCGATGCGGCAGGCGGCGTTCCTGGCCAAGCTGCACACGAAGGACCCCCGTGCCATCCCGGCGCGAACGGCTCTAGAAATGGCGACGATCGAAGGGGCCCGCGCGCTCGGCCTGGAGGGCGTGACAGGGTCACTGGAGATCGGCAAGCGCGCCGATCTCATCGTCGTG
>JANPJN010000329.1:0-7981 GCA_031425515.1 Acidobacteriota bacterium
CGCACCCCGTACGCCGCACGCCCCATGGAGCGGACGTCCGTCTCTTCGAAGCGGATCGCCATGCCGTCCCTGGTGCCCAGGAACACCTGCTCGCGGCCGTCCGAGAGCTCGACGGCAATGACGGCGTCCCCTTCCTCGATGCTCATCGCCATGATGCCCCCGGCGCGCGGGTTGCGGAACAGCGACAGGTCGGTCTTCTTGACGATGCCCTTCCGGCTGCCCATGACGACGAACTGCTGGTCCTCCTGCTCGGGGAAGTCCTTGACGGTCAGCAGCGCCGCGATCTTCTCCCCCTCCTCCATCGAGACCAGGTTGGCGATCGCCTTCCCCTTGCCGCCCGCGCCGGCATCCGGGATTTCGTGGACCTTGAGCCAGTACGCGCGGCCGTAGTCGGAGAAAATCATGAGGTACGCGTGCGTGGAGGCGATGAAGAGGTGGCTGACGAAATCCTCTTCGCGCGTGCGCATGCCGATGCGCCCCTTGCCGCCGCGTCGCTGCATCCGGTAGGTGGTGATGGCGGTCCGCTTGACGTAGCCGGTATTCGTCACCGTGATCGCCATGTCTTCGTCGGCGATCAGATCCTCGATCCGGAACTCGCCGCTGTCGTCCACGATCACCGTCCGGCGCTCGTCCGAGTACCCATCGCGGATCGCCCTCAGCTCGGTGAGGACGACGTTGATGAGGAGCTCCTCGCTCGACAGGATGGCGCGCAGCCGCTCGATGACCTTGAGCAGCTCCGCCAGCTCGTCGAGAATCTTCTGCCGCTCGAGGCCCGTGAGCCGCTGCAGCTGCATGTCGAGGATCGCCTGCGACTGGAGCAGCGACAGCGCGAACTGCGCCATCAGGCCTTCGCGGGCTTCTCCGGGGCTCTTCGATCCGCGAATCAGCTTGATGACTTCATCCAGATGGTCGAGCGCAATCCGCAGTCCCTCGAGGATGTGCGCGCGGGCTTCGGCCTTGCGCAGCTCGAACTCTGTCCGGCGGCGCACCACTTCCCGGCGGAACTCGATGAAGTGGTCGATGATCTCGACGATCGGCAGGACCTTCGGACGCCCGCCGACGATCGCCAGCATGATGATCCCGAACGTCGTCTGGAGCTGCGTGTGTTTGTAGAGGTTGTTGAGAATGACCTCCGGGACTTCCCCGCGCTTCAGCTCGATGACGATCCGCATGCCGTCGCGGTCGGACTCGTCGCGCAGATCGGAGATGCCTTCGATCGTCTTCTCGCGCACGAGATCCGCGATGTTCTCGAGCAGCCGCTTCTTGTTCACCTGGAACGGTATCTCGGTGATGACGATCGCGACTCTCTCCCCCTTCTTCGATTCCTCAGTCGTGGCGAGCGCGCGGAGCGTGATCGATCCACGCCCGGTCGTGTAGGCGGAGTAGATGCCCTGGCGCCCGACGATGAAGCCGCCGGTCGGGAAGTCGGGGCCCGGGATGGCCTTCAGCGCCGCCCGGAGGCGGGTCTCGCGTGACTGGTCGCGATTCTCGATAAGGGCGATGACGCCGTCGATCACTTCGCCCATGTTGTGCGGCGGGATGTTCGTCGCCATGCCGACCGCGATGCCGGTGGACCCGTTGACGAGCAGGTTCGGAAACGTCGTCGGCAGAACCGTCGGCTCTTCGGTCGTCTCGTCGAAGTTGGGGACGTAGTCGACAGTCTCCTTGTCGAGGTCCCCCATCATCTCTTCGGCGAGCTTCTTCAGACGCGCTTCGGTGTAGCGGTAGGCCGCCGGCGGGTCGCCGTCCACCGAGCCGAAGTTCCCCTGGCCGTCCACCAGGAGGTAGCGCATGTTGAAGCTTTGCGCGAGGCGGACGAGCGTGTCGTAGGCCGGGGCGTCGCCGTGGGGATGGAAATTGCCGATGACCTCGCCGACGATCTTGGCGCACTTGCGATACGGCCGGCCCGACGAGAGCCCCATCGTGCGCATCGCGTAGAGCACGCGGCGGTGCGCCGGTTTCAGCCCGTCGCGCACGTCGGGAAGCGCGCGCCCGATGATTACGCTCATGGCGTAATCCATGTACGAGCGCTTCATCTCGTCTTCGATGTTGACGGGAAAGCGGTGCAGGGAGATGTCAGTCATCTTTTGGAGAGGTTCTACGGGGTTCTACAGGGTTCCACGAGGTTCCACATCCGACGGTTGGGGAATCAGATGTCGAGGTTCTTCACGTCGAGCGCGTTGTCCTCGATGAACTTGCGGCGCGGCTCGACCTGGTCGCCCATCAGCGTCGTGAACATCCGGTCGGCTTCGAGGTGATCCTCGGCGCGGACCTGGGCCAGCGTCCGCGATTCGGGATTCATCGTCGTCGCCCACAGGGTGTCCGGATTCATCTCGCCCAGCCCCTTGTAGCGATTGATGGCCACGCCCTTCTTGCCGGCCGCCGTGAAGAACTCGACCAGCTCGTCGATCGATTCGATGCGCACGTCGGCGTCGCGGACCCCTGCCGGGGGGACCTTCGGGCCAGACGAGGCGTCGAGCGGCTTGGGTTCGGCCGCGAGCCTGGTGGCCTCGTCCACCGGCGCGCCCCCGATCCCGGTCTCGTTCGCGGCCGCGAGGCCCTCGTCGGCCAGGAGATCGTCGTCCGCCTCCGGGGCGGCCTCCGCCGCAGCCGTCGCGGTGGTCCTGACAATCATCGGAGCACGGATGCCCTTGACGTCCTGATAGCTGGAGGCGAGCGTGCGGAACTCGCCGGTCGTGACGAAGTCCTGGTCGACGCGGTGGTGGCGCGGGTAGCCGCCGGTGCAGTCTTCGATCGCCAGTGCGAACGCCTGGTGCTCCTCGTCGTCCTGGACCGTGACCGTGCGCTTCGGCGTCGTCAGCGCCTGGGCGAGCGCCTCGACGCGCGACCGCTCCGCGAAGAAGCCCTTGTCGCGGGCATCCCGCTCGAGCAACTGCTGCACGACCTCGCGTGACGGGCCGCGCCGCTCCACGATCTGCAGGAACTTGCGGAAGGCCATCAGCTTTTCGAGGCGGTGTTCCAGGTCCTCCCCGCTCATCTCCGTGCCGTCGGGCAGCACTACGACCCGCGATTCGATCGCCCGCTTGATCAGGTAGGTCTCGAGCGCCCGTTCGTCGCGGATGAACACTTCGTGCCGGCCGCGCTTCGCCCGGAACAGCGGCGGCTGCGCGATGTAGATATAGCCGCGCTCCACCAGCGGCCGCATCTGACGGTAGAAGAACGTCAACAGCAGCGTTCGGATGTGCGAGCCGTCCACGTCGGCGTCGGTCATGATGATGATCCGGTGGTACCGGGTCTTCTCCGCGTCGAAGTCCTCCGTCCCGATCCCGCAGCCGAGCGCGGCAATCATCGTCTTGATTTCGTCGCTGCCGAGCATCCGATCGAACCGCGCCTTCTCGACGTTCAGGATCTTCCCCTTGATCGGGAGGATGGCCTGGAAGCGCCGGTCGCGCCCCTGCTTCGCCGATCCGCCGGCCGACTCGCCTTCGACGATGTAGATCTCGCTGAGCGCGGGATCGCGCTCCTGGCAGGCGGCCAGCTTGCCCGGGAGCGTGCTGTTGTCGAGCGCCCCCTTGCGGCGCACGAGATCTCGTGCCTTGCGCGCCGCCTCGCGCGCCCGGGCGGCGTCCACCGCCTTGAGCACCACCTTCTTCGCGACGGCGGGGTTCTGCTCGAGATACGCGCCGAGCTTGTCGTTGAGAATCGCCTCGACGATGCCCTTGACCTCGGTGTTACCCAGCTTCGTCTTCGTCTGTCCTTCGAACTGCGGCCGTGGAATCTTCACGCTCACGACGGCAATGAGGCCCTCGCGAATGTCGTCGCCGCCGATGTTCGCTTCCTTGAGGTCCTTCGCGAGATTGTTCTTGCCGGCGTAGTAGTTGATCGTGCGCGTGAGAGCGGAGCGGAAGCCGGACAGATGGGTGCCGCCCTCGTGGGTGTTGATGTTGTTCGCAAACGAGTACACCGTCTCCGTGTAGCCGTCGTTCCACTGCAGGGCGATCTCGACGTCGATCCCGTCCTTCTCCCCGTGCATGTGGATCGGCTTGTCGTTGACGATGGTCTTGTTCTGGTTCAGATACTCGACAAACGAGATGATCCCGCCTTCGTAGAGGAAGCGGTGCGCCTTGCCGTCCCGCTCGTCGTCGAGTGTGATGGCGACGCCGCCGTTGAGGAAGGCGAGCTCGCGGAGCCGCTGCGCGAGCGTGTCGAAGCTGAACTCGGTCGTTTCGAAGATCTGTTCGTCGGGCTTGAAGGTGATCTTCGTGCCGCGCTTCTTCGTCGTGCCGGTGACCTCGAGGTCGCCCTGCGGCGCGCCGCGCTCGTAGCTTTGCTGGTAGACCTGGCCGTTGCGCCAGATCTCGAGATCGAGCTGCTCCGACAGGGCGTTGACGACAGAGACGCCGACGCCGTGCAGACCGCCGGAGACCTTGTAGCTGTCGTTGTCGAACTTCCCGCCGGCGTGCAGCACCGTGAGGACCACCTCGGCGGCCGAGCGCCCGCTGGTGTGCTGGTCGGTGGGGATGCCGCGGCCGTTGTCCACGACGGTGACCGAGTGGTCGATGTGAATCGTGACGTTGACCTGATCGCAGTGGCCGGCCAGCGCCTCGTCTATCGAGTTGTCGACGATCTCGTAGACGAGGTGATGCAGACCGGCGGCGCCGGTCGAGCCGATATACATCGCCGGCCGCTTACGGACCGCTTCGAGCCCTTCGAGGACTTTGATCTTGTCGGCGCCGTAATCATCCGACGCGCCTGCGCCGTTGCCGTTGCCGCCGCCAGGCCCGCCGTGCTCGGCTGGTGTCATCCGATCCGGGGCGACCGGTTGATCCGCGGCCTCCTCCACCGAGGGGGCCGGCTGGTCGTTCTGGTGTTCAGATTCAGACATTCAGGGGGTATCCGGAAAGTTCATGTCAGGTCGTGCGGGGTGAAGCCCCGGGGCCGCAAACAACCGGCAGCGCGGGCACCACAGCGACCGGTCAGACCCGCATCGGCATGATGACGTAGGTGTAGTCGTATCCATCGGCGCCGATCGGCTTCATGACGGCCTGGCTCATCTCGTCCTTGAACTCCAGCGCCACCGAGTCGGTCTCGACCACCCCCAGAAAATCCAGCACGTACTGCGCGTTGAAGCAGATCGTGACGGGCGTGCCGGAGTACTCCACCATCAGCACTTCCTTCGCCTCGCCGAACTCCGGGCTGCTCGACGCGATCTCGACCTTGCCCTTGTCGATCTGGAACTTCACCGCGCGCGATCGCTCGTTCGAAAGCAGCGCCACGCGGCGAACCGCGCTCGTCAGCCGGTCGCGGTCGAAATCAATGCGCTTGTCGTTCCCCTTCGGAATCACGCGCTCGAAAGCGGGGAACTGACCGTCGATCATCCGCGAGATGAGCAGCCGGCCGCCCACTTCGAAGAACAGGTGGTTCTCGCCGCGCTCGTATTGAATCTCCCCCTCGCCTTCAGAGAGCAGGCGCCCGAGCTCCATCAGCGTCTTGCGCGGGAGAATCACGCGCACTTCCTCGTCCGGTGTGTCGCTCGCCCCGGGCTTGCTCTTCGTCTTGTCGCGCGGCACGGTGATGAGCGCGAGCCTGTGCCCGTCGGTCGACACCAGGCTCATCTCGTCTACCTTCAGGATGAAGAGGGCGCCGTTCAGAAAATAGCGCGTGTCTTCGCCCGTGATTGCAAACTGCGTCTTCGACACCATGTGCTTCAGCACGTCGCGGGGCAGCGAGGCGCTGTAGACGCCGGTTCCGTCGGGCAGCGAGGGGAAGTCTTCGCGCGGCAGCGTCTGCATCCGCGAGTCGAAGCGGTCCGCCGCCACCTTGACGCCGTTCTTGTCCTCCTCGATCCGGATGTCCGTGTCGGGCAGGGCCTTGATGATCTCGTAGAGCTTCTTGGCCGGGAGCGTCAGAGACCCGCTCTTCGTGACGGCTGCCTCGCAGGTGCTCCGCAGCGCCACCTCGAGGTCGGTCGCCAGGAGCCTGACCTTGTTGCCGTCAGCCTCGATGAGCACGTTGGCCAGGATGGGAATCGTGTTCTTGCGTTCGACGATGCCCTGGAACAGTTGGAGTTCTCGCAGCAGATCCGTCTTGCGGACAACCAGCTCCATGTCGGTGATGCCTCGACGGGCAAAGCGCGCCTCTTCCACGGCCGACATCGGCCGGAGGATTCCGACGCTCTTATCCCTTCAATGATTAAGGAGATCCAGAGAACAAAGAATTATAACAGTAAAGAGGTGCTGTTGAAAAGACAAAAAGCGCCGCTTAACCCTTGTCTTTCTGATACTTAGCCTGTGGACCCGCCACGCGGATTGCCGCGGGTTTCCACACCCCCGACAGTGGATAACTCAGCCGCTGGTGCATCTGCACATTCCATCCACAACAGACCGGCTTCCGGGCTGTGGAAAAACCCGTCCAGATGGCGCCTTCCCTATCGAAACGACTCCAGGAAGGTGTTGATAAGCGTGTTGAAATTTCCGTCGCGCTGCCGGAGGGCTTCAATCTTCCGGATGGAGTGGATCACGGTCGAGTGATGCTTCCCGCCGAAGCTCCGGCCGATCTCCGGCAGCGAGGCGTTCGTCAGCGCCTTGCAGAGATACATCGCAATCTGCCGCGGCATCGCAATCGACTTGGAGTTGTTCCGGGACTTCAACTCGCCGTGTTTCAACTGATAGTAATCCGAGACGTACTTCTGGATGCCCTCGATGGTGACCGCGCGCTCGTCGTGCTGCAGGACGTTGCGGAGCACGTCCTGGGCGAGCGGCAGCGAGATCTCACGCCCTGTGAGTGACGCATAGGCGACCAGCCGGATGAGCGACCCTTCGAGCTCGCGGATGTTCGACTTGATCTTCCCCGCGATATACAGCGCCACATCGTCTGGCAGCGGGACGCCTTCGGTCTCCGCCTTGCGCTTGAGGATCGCGACCTTGGTTTCGAGGTCGGGAGGCTGGATGTCGGCAATCAGTCCCCACTCGAAGCGGGATCGGAGCCGTTCTTCGAGCTGCGGGATCTCGTGGGGCGGCCGATCGCTGCTGATGACAATCTGCTTCTGCGAGTCGTAGAGCGCGTTGAAGGTGTGGAAGAACTCGGTCTGCGTGCCCTCCTTCCCCGCGAGGAACTGGATGTCGTCCACGAGCAGGACGTCCACACTCCGGTAGCGTTCACGAAAATCGAGCACGCGGTCGTAGCGGAGACCGTTGATCATCTCGTTCATGAAGCGCTCCGACGAGATGTAGGTCAGCTTTAGGGCTTTGAGATGGTTGAGCACGTAGTGCCCGATCGCGTGCATCAGGTGCGTCTTGCCGAGCCCCACCCCGCCGTAGATGAACAGCGGGTTGTAGGACCGCGACGGCGCCTCCGCTACGGCCCGGCAGGCGGCATGCGCGAACTGGTTGGAGGAACCGACGATGAAGGTGTCGAAGGAGTAGCGGGGCGCCAGGCTGCCGGGGGCGGTGTCCTGAGCGTCCAGTTCCGGCTCGTCCGTAATCTCGGACAGACCAGGAAGTCCAGGGAGGATGGTCGCTTCGACGCTCTTGATGGCGACCGGCACGGGTTGGGCCGGAACCGGCTCATCCGTGACAAATGTGATGGTCGAACCTGCGCGGCCGATCTCGACCAGCGCCTCGTCGAGCACCGCCGGGTAGTGCTTGGTGAGCCAGTCGCGGAACAGTTCGTTCGGCACCCGGATGCGCAGCGTCCCGCCGGCGTCGGCCACGAAGGCCGTGGGCTTGAACCACGTGTAAAAAATGTGACGATTGACCTTGGTTTCGATGCGGGTGAGGATCTGGTCCCAGATGGTGCTGCCGGTCATGATCTCGCCTGCTACCCGGAGTCGAACGGTGTTCAAAAACTAAAAATCAGGCCGAATTCAGAGGATCGGCGGCAAGCGGGCCCAGTGCGAGGATGTAGGACGTCTCAATGCGGATGGCGGCAAAACCTTTGCTTTTCCACAATCTTTTCCACAGTTGTGGAAAACTTCGGGGGGAGACCCTACGGCACGCGAGGAACGCGACTGTAACACACC
>JANPJN010000330.1:0-1799 GCA_031425515.1 Acidobacteriota bacterium
CCGATGCTGGCGCTCGGAGAAATGATTGCGGACAAGACGTCGGCGATTGGCGATCGCATCGATCCGATTCCGCTCGCGGGCCGCGCGTGCATGGGCGCGCTGGTGGGACTCGCGATCGCGAGACAGACGCACGCGCACCCCGTCGTGGGGGGATGTCTCGGTGCCGTGACCGCCACGGTGGCGGCTTATCTCGCGTACGGCGCTCGCAAGCGGCTGCCCGTGCCGAATCTCGTGGCGGGTCTGCTCGAAGACGCCGTGGTCGTCGGCGTCGCGGCGTGGTTCGCTGCGGCCCGCCGCCCCGAGGTCACGCATCAGCGAAGGTCCGGTTTCACGCCCACGGTCGCGAGCAGGTAACCGTGCCGCCTGAGCGGCGGGACGTGCCGATCGAGCCAGACGAACGGCGCCACGAGCGCGCGAGTGACCGGACGTAGCGGCCGGCACCACGCGTGGCAGGCCAGGTCCAGCATCCTGAGCCATCCGGGGATGAACAGGATGCCGGTCTCGGCGGCGACCTCCAGCCCGGCGTCTTCCAGCATCTGCCGGAGCGCACGTCGGGTGTACGACTTCTCGTAGCCGTAGCCATAGAGCCCGAACGCCTGCAGGGCGTAGGCGAGCATTGGCCGTAAAAATGGATCGTGCCTGTTCGGGACGCCGACGATCGCCCGTCCGCCGGGCCGGAGCACGCGGGCGATTTCGGAGACCGCGAGGACGGTTTCGTCGAAGTGCTCGATCGTCCCCATCGAGTAGACCGCATCGAAGCTCCCGTCCGCGAACGGGAGGGCGCGCACATCCCCGATGGTGCCGCGCAGGGGCTCGCCCCCTCCAGGACCGGACGCGAAGGCGGCGCGGGCACGGCGGACGACCGGCGGCGAGATGTCCACGCCGTACGCCCGCGCACCCTGCTGTGCGGCCCAGACGAGAATCCGGGTGTTGCGGGCCTCGTCCCAGAGATCGGTCTTGAGAATCCTGAGCCCGTCGAGTGGCGGGAATTGCTCGGCAAACAAGCGCCGCTCGTTCGCCGCATAGAAGTCCGTGGAGGCAGCCCCCGTCAGGTCAGGGAACCTGTCCCCGACATCGGCCCAGAAGCGTCGGTACGCGGCCTCCTCGCTCACGGCCCGTCCTTCTCTATCGCCCACGCCCAGTCCCAGATCGCGAACGACAGCGCGCGCGGCGCACCGGCGGCCGGGCGTTCGTCCCCAGCAACGGTCGGCGGCTCGAGGGGGCGGAACACGAGCGCATGCTCGCCGGGAACGACCACCAGCGGTCCCACCGTGTAGCGCCGCCGCTGCGGATCGACATCCAGCGCCTGCGCGGAACGCCAGTCGAGCAGCACCTCGAGGCGCCGGCTGCGGTTGAAGGCGGACATCTCGACGGCCAGCGCGGCAACGAGCGGTCGTCCGGTTGTGTTCACGACGGTCCAGACGGCGTCCTCCCCCATCCACCGCCACGATCCCTCGCCGCTCCGTTCGCGGGGGTAGAAGCCGCTCATCCCGCCGGTGTAGATGCGTGCGGCGTCTCCCGTCACCCGGAACACCTCGCCATCGTCGAACCGCGCCACCGAACGCAGGCCCTCGGGAGGCCGCGGCCCGGCGAACCTGGCTTCGTCCGGCGCATGCCGCCGAACCAGCAGGTGCGTGTAACCCGAGGCGGCGAGTCTGGCGGGGAGGCCGGGCTCGCCGCAGTCGCCCATGCCGTCTTCGAGGAGGCCGACGCGTCGCGCCGTCAGCCACTCCACGGACGCCGACTCCTGGTTCCTGGGCGTGCAGTCGAGCACGCGCGCCGGCTCGGGCAGACCGAGC
>JANPJN010000331.1:0-2704 GCA_031425515.1 Acidobacteriota bacterium
CATGATGATGTCGATGGGGCAGAGCACCCGCGTGAGCCCTGACGGCACGTTCGCGTTCCGCAACGTCGCCCCGGGCGACTACGTCCTGAGCGCCCGCACAGCCGCCACGGCGGATCGCCCCGCCGAAGCGGCGAAGGTGCCGATCATCGTGGGGGGCGGCGAGCCTCAGGAGGTCCATCTCATGACGAGCGCCTCCGGCTCCGTCACTGGCCGCGTCGTCGTCGAAGGGGACGGCCCGCTGCCCGTGGCGATGACGAAGCTGCTTGTCCGCGCGATGCCGGTGGACCGCGAAGCGGCGATGAACTTCGGCGCCGCGCCCGACAACGGGCGCGTGAAGGAGGACGGCAGCTTCGAGCTGCAGCAGCTTGTCGGGCCCACGCGTCTGGGCATCGGGCCGCTGCCGGACGGCTGGGCCGTCCGTCAGATCGAGCAGGGCGGCCGGGACCTCACGCTCGATCCGTTCGAGACGCAGGGCCAGACGCTGGCCGGCGCCGCGATCACGCTGACCCCTCGCTTCCCGACCGTCACGGGCACGCTGCGCGACGCGCAGGGCAAGAGCGTGCTGGCGGGGACCGCGATCCTGTTTCCAGACGAGGCGTCCCTCTGGGTGGAGGATCTGACCGTCGTCCGCACGGCACGTGTGGATCAAACCGGCGTGTTCACCCTCAAGGCGGTGCGTCCGGGCGAGTACCTGGCGGTGGCAGTTCCGGCCGTCGTGAACAACCAGTGGAACGATCCCGAGTATCTGGAGACGCTGCGCGAGGGCGCGACCCGGGTCAGCCTGAAGGAGGGCGATCTGAAGCGCCTCGAGCTGGTCGTGAAGGCGGAAGGAACCCAGTAGGATCGCGTGTGATCACCAACTCGGTCCGGACCGAGTTGACATACCCCGCCGTGGCCTCCCTCACAAGAAGCGGGCCGAACCACCTCTCTGCCTCATACGCGTTGTGGGCGCGGCAACGCAGCTGGAGATTCGTCGTGTCGGTAGGCCGCCCACCGCAAACGGGATGACGTGGTGGATCTCGAGGAAACCACGCCCGGTGCAACGCCCGGCCGTGCCAACGAAGGCGCAGCGGCCGCTCACGAGAAATGCAGTCCTGTTCCGATTTGGGACAATCCAGCGTGCCCGGGAGGTGAGCGCCTTCTTCTCGAGAACACCGGTAAGCCGCAGCAACCGTTCAGGATGCGGGTGGAGCCCGACTGCTGTGGCAGGGCGGCAGTGACCTTGCTCGTTCGTCACGCTGCGCCGGGTGCGCCATCCCTCCGCGAGGTGCCATGTCCGTGTCTTCTGTACCGTCCATCCCGCTGACCTTTCACCGTCTGGCGGCGGCGGAGTCACCCGGGCCGCACACGGCCCCCGGCGGAGTCACCATTCCGCTCCGGCTTCGCTTCGTCACGGTGGCATTCGCGGCCGGTATCGCGGTTCTGCTGCTGGCGGGAAGTGCGGTCTCGGTCCTGACGATCCTTCTGGGACATGACCACCTGATGGGCCTGGCGCCGCTGCTCGATCTGAACGGCGAGCACAACCTGCCGACCTGGTTCTTCAGCATGCTGATCTTGTCGGCGTCCGCGCTGCTCGCCGTCGCGGCGCATGGCGCCCACCCACACGTGCGCGGGCACTGGAAGCAACTGGCGGTGGTCTTCCTGTTTCTGTCTGTCGACGAAACTGCCAGCCTTCATGAGATGACCAACGCCCCGCTCAGAGGGCTCCTCCACGCCGGTCCGATGTTCTACTTTCCGTGGCTGGCACTCGGCATCGTGTTCGCCACTTTCGTGGCGTTCTCACAGCGCGCACTGCTGCTCGGACTGCCCCTGATGACGCGAAGGCTCTTCATCCTCGCCGGTGCCCTCTACGTCGTCGGCGCGGCGGGGCTCGAAGCCGTCACGGCGCCCATCTACGTTGCCTCGGGCAAGCACTCGCTTGTGCACGCTGGGCTGGTGGGTGTCGAGGAAGGGCTGGAGATGTGCGGGGCCGCCCTCTTTCTGCTGGCGTTGCTTCACTACGTCACCTCTGCGCACGCCCCGCTGCTGATCTCGTTCGATGAGCGCGAGCGGCCCGCCGGCGCGCTCTCCCTGGCGCCGCGCAGGGTGATGGCAGGTCTGATTGGCGTACTGAGCGCGCTGGCCGTAATCAGCATTTCGACTCAGGCTATCCACTACCTGACGTCGACCGATGTGCCGGCCCTGGTGCGGCTGGTGAACCTGAGTCGCGAAGGCAACCTGCCGACCTGGTACCAGACCTCCGCGCTGCTGGCCTGCAGCGTGCCTGCCGCGATCATCGCGGCCTCGGCGTTTCGCGCCCGCTCGCCGTTCCGGGCCCAGTGGGCCCTGGTTGCCGCCGCGCTGGTGTACATGTCCGCCGACGAGGCCGCGGCAATTCACGAACTCTCCGTCAAGCCGCTGCGCACCGCGCTCGGCGCCTCGGGTCTCCTGTACTACCCCTGGGTCATCATCGGACTCGCCGTCGTGGTCATTGCGGCGATGGCCCTTCGGACCTTCATGGCGGCGCTGCCAGCACCGACCCGCAAAGCGCTCCTGACGGCCGCCGGAGTCTTCCTGGTCGGAGCGCTGGGTATTGAAGCCCTGAGCGGTATGTTTGCCGAACAGTACGGCCGCGACAATTTCGGATACGGCCTGATCACCACCCTCGAGGAGTCGCTCGAGATGTTCGGCGTCGTTATCGCGATTCGTGGCCTGATGGAGCACA
>JANPJN010000332.1:0-16323 GCA_031425515.1 Acidobacteriota bacterium
GCACCCGACCCGGCGCATCCCCTACGCCACGACGCTCCTGACGGGGCTCCTCGTGGCCACCGGCTCGCTGATTGGCGACGCCGCGGAAACCTACGACCTGACCAATATCGGCACGCTGTTCGCCTTCGCGCTCGTCTGCGCGGGCGTGCTCGTCCTGCGGGTGACCGAGCCGTCACGCCCCCGCCCGTTCCGGGTGCCGATGGTCTGGCCGGTGGCGCTGCTCGGCATCGCGTCCTGTCTCTTCATCATGGCCGGCCTGCCGCGTCAGGCCTGGGAGCGCTTCGCCATCTGGCTCGTGGTCGGCATCGCGTTGTATGCCGCGTACGGCTATCGCCACAGCCATCTCCGCCGCCCCTGAAACACGCCTCCCGACTCATCCGGCTCGCACGGGTCCGAGCCCATGAGTTCCCGCTGTTCTGCGCTAAAATAGCGGTTTGGTCTTCCGCTGAAAGCCCTGCAGTAGATATGGCGCACGACTGGATTGCGGTACGCGGCGCACGCGTCCACAACCTCAAAAATATCGACGTCGATCTTCCCCGCGATCAACTGGTCGTGATCACCGGCCTGTCGGGCTCCGGCAAGTCGTCGCTCGCCTTCGACACGATTTACGCCGAGGGCCAGCGTCGCTACGTCGAGTCGCTCTCCTCGTACGCGCGCCAGTTCCTGGAGCAGATGGAGAAGCCGGATGTCGATCTCATCGACGGTCTCTCTCCGGCGATCGCCATCGAGCAGAAGACGACCGGCTCGAACCCACGCTCCACGGTCGGCACGGTCACCGAGATCTACGACTACCTCCGCCTCCTCTTCGCGAACATCGGCGTACCGCACTGCCATCTGTGCGGCCGGGCGATCGCTTCGCAGTCGCTCGAGCGGATCATCGACATGGTCATGCTCTCGCCCAACGACGAGCGGGTCAACGTGCTGGCGCCGCTCGTGCGCGGCCGGAAAGGGGAGTTCAAGAAGGAACTGGCCGGGCTCCGTACGAAAGGGTTCACCAGGGTCCGCGTGGACGGCCTGCTCCGCTCCCTGGACGAGGACATCCAGCTCGATCGCCGCAAGAACCACACGATCGACGTCGTCGTCGATCGGCTCATTCTCAAGCCCGGGGTCGAGCGGCGCCTGACCGAGTCGGTCGAAATCGCGCTCACCCTCGCCGACGAGATCGTCGTGATCAACACGCTCGACGGCGGGGACCGCCTGTTCTCGCGCCGGCTGGCGTGCACGTACTGCGGCGTGAGCATGCCCGAGATGACGCCGCGGGCGTTCTCGTTCAACTCGCCGCACGGCGCGTGCCCTGATTGCCAGGGGCTCGGCGCCGTCTATGATTTCGATCCCGCGCGCCTGGTGCCAGACGACTCGCTGTCGCTGCAGGACGGCGCCATCGCGCCGTGGGCCAAAGGCGATCGGAAGCTGGTGCGCGACGCCCTCGCGGGGCTGAGCCGGACGTTCGCGATCGACCTGACGGCGCCATTCCGACGTCTGCCCAAGAAGATGCGTGACCTGATCCTCTTCGGCGCCGGTGGGCCCCGTCGCGCGGACGCCGAGACACCCAAGCGCAAGGGAAAGGCGCGCGCGGACGCCGACCCGTTCGGCGCGGGCTTCGAGGGGCTCGTCCCGAACTTTCGTCGGCGCTATGAGGAGGGCTCCTGGCTCGAGCAGGAGAACCTCGAACCCTACCGTGCGCTCCGGCCGTGCGGCACGTGCGGGGGAGAACGGCTCAAGGCCCAGAGCCGCGCGGTCCGGGTCAAGGGACGCACGATCTCCGAGTGCGTGCACCTGCCGATCTCCGAAGCCGTCCGGGTGTTCGACGCGCTCGAGCTCAGCGACCGCGAGGCGCTCATCGCGAGCCGCATCCTCCGGGAGATCCGCGACCGCCTGCACTTTCTCGACGAGGTGGGCGTCGGATATCTGACACTGGGGCGGAGTGCGGCCACGCTCTCCGGCGGTGAAGGGCAGCGCATCAGACTCGCGACGCAAATCGGTTCGAACCTGACCGGGGTGCTCTACGTCCTCGACGAGCCATCCATCGGGCTGCACCAGCGCGACAATCGCGCGCTGCTAGGAACGCTTGCCAGGCTACGCGACCTCGGCAACACGGTCGTCGTCGTCGAGCACGATGAAGAGACGATCCGGATGGCCGACTACGTGATCGATCTCGGCCCGGGCGCCGGCGAGCACGGGGGTCAGGTGATCTTCCAGGGCACGCCGGCGGCGCTGCTGGAGGACGGCCACGAATCGCTGACGGCCGCGTACCTGCGTGGCGACCGCGCCATCCAGACACCGCGCGCACGCCGCCCGGCCACGCGCGGCGAGATCGTCGTCAAGGGCGCGCGGGCGAACAACCTCAAGGACATCGACGTCGCGCTGCCCCTCGGAGTCCTGACGACCATCACGGGGGTCAGCGGGTCGGGCAAGTCCACGCTCATCAACGACATCCTCTACAAGGCGCTGGCGCGGCTGCTGTACCGCGCCGCCGACGAGCCCGGCCTCCACACCTCCATCGAGGGGATCGAGCTGCTCGACAAGGTGATCCAGATCGATCAATCGCCCATCGGACGGACGCCGCGATCGAATCCGTCCACCTATACCGGCCTGTTCACGTTCATCCGGGAGCTGTTCGCCATGCTGCCCGATGCGAAAGCGAGAGGGTTTCGGCCGGGCCGCTTCTCGTTCAACGTGAAGGGGGGGCGCTGCGAGGCCTGCCAGGGCGACGGCGTGATTGCGATCGAGATGCACTTCCTGCCCAACGTCTACGTGACGTGCGAGCAGTGCAAGGGGCGTCGCTACAACCGCGAGACGCTCGAGGTCCGCTATCGGGGCAAGTCCATCGCCGACGTGCTCGATCTCACGGTCGATCAGGCCCTGCCGCTGCTCGAGAACTTTCCGCCCATCGCCACCAAGCTGCGCACCCTGCAGGACGTCGGCCTGGGGTACATCGAGCTCGGGCAGTCGGCCACGACCCTGAGCGGTGGTGAGGCGCAACGCGTGAAGCTGTCGAAGGAACTGTCGAGGCGCGGGACCGGACGCACGCTCTACATCCTGGACGAGCCGACCACGGGGCTGCACTTCGAGGACACGCACAAGCTGCTCGACGTGCTGAACAAGCTCGTGGACCAGGGGAATACGGTCCTCATCATCGAACACAACCTCGACGTCATCAAATCGGCGGACTTCGTGATCGACTTAGGCCCGGAGGGGGGAGAAGGAGGCGGCAGAATTGTCGCCCGGGGGACTCCCGAAGACGTGGCCAGGAGCCGAGAATCCTTTACAGGACGGTTTCTGGCGGACATCTTCGGCGCCACGCCGAAACCGCCCCGAAGCCTCGCGTCATGAGGTGACCATGCGCGCTTTTCCAGACTCCTTCAGGTGTGGTAATTTGACCACAGGCCCCGCTGACGAAGTTGTGGTTCGTCAACCACAACCCGCCGAAATCCCCCTGTATGCGCACTCTCGTGTGTCAGGGAACTGCCTTGAAATACAGTATGTTACGGCGTCGGTACCAAGCTCAATGCCTGTGGCAGAGGCCTTGCTGAGGGGGGAGCGGCTTTCCCAGCCGCCCTCAGAGAGGTCATGAACGCTCAGCGCACCCTTCGCCGTACCGTGTCCTGCTCCGGAATCGGACTGCATTCCGGCAACAAAGTCACGCTCACGCTGAAGCCGGCCCCGGCCGACTACGGCATCCGATTCCAGCGCGCCGATCTGGGCGGCCTCGAAATTCCGGCCACCGTCACGCACCTGGGCGGTATCCAGTACCAGACCGGCCTCACCCGCGAAGCCGTGTCCGTGGAAACGGTCGAGCACCTGCTCGCGGCCCTTACGGCGCTCAGCATCGATAACGTCATTGTCGAGCTGAACTCTCCCGAGGTGCCCATCATGGACGGCAGCGCGGCGCCGTTCGTGTATCTGATCCTGAACGAGGCGGGCGTCAAACGGCTCCAGTCACCTCGCCGGTATCTGAAGGTGCTGCGGCCGATTTCGCTGACGCAGGGCGACAAGCGGATCGCGCTCTACCCGTCGGACCATTTCAAGGTCACCTACAGCATCAGCTTCGATCATCCGCTCCTCCGGCACCAGTCCCGGACGATGAGGATTACGGAAGAGAGCTTCGTCGAGGAGATTGCGCCAGCGCGCACGTTCGGCTTCCTGAAGGAGGTCGAGATGCTGCGTCAGCGCGGGCTCGCGCTCGGCGGGTCGCTCGACAACGCCATCGTGCTCGGCGAAACCGGCGTGCTCAACAATGCGCTGCGCTTCGACGACGAGTTCGTGCGGCACAAGATTCTGGACGTGATTGGCGACCTCACGCTGGTGGGCCATCCGGTCATCGGCCACCTCGTGGCGCACCGGGGCGGGCATGCGCTCCACACGGCGTTTGCCGCGAAGATTCTCGAAGAAGCGGATGCGTGGCGGCTGGTCGACGCGCCGGGGACTGCCGGTGTCGTGGGCATGCCGGTGGGCGTGCCGGTCAAGGCGGGAGCCGGGCTCGCGCACTAGCTAGAACACCACCAGCGTCTTCGTCGTGGTCTCGGATCCGCAGGATTCGAACCAGTCGATCCCTTCGCTCACCAGATCGAACTTCAATCCGTAGCGGCCCCGCGCAGCCGGGGCCGTGACCGTCATCTCCACATCCACCGTGGCGCCCGGCTCCAGGGCATGCGGCAGCCAGGCGCGCTCGAAGTCACGCGTGACCACGGTGCCGTCACGTCCGCAGAGCTGCGCGCCGACGCGCACCAGGCGTCGGCCGTAGCTGGCCTGCGCGGGGAAGGCGCGCGACGAGAGGTTGCGTACCTTCACCCGGAGCGTGAGCGGGCTGCCGGCCCGCGCCATCAGGGGAAGGCCTGGCACGTGGCCGCCGACGTCGATCCGCGCCCGCGGGGTGGCGCCGGGGATGGCGTTCCCGAGGTTGTTGTCGTCCCAGATCTCGTGCTTGATCGCGGCCAGCTCCGGGCTGCCGGGCACGAACCGGCGCGAGTACATGTCCTCGGGGTGATCGGTGAGCTCCCAGCACAGGCGATCCACGCCCATGTCGCCCGCCATCCCGCGCGCACGGGCCATTTCCTCCGCGCTGTCGTTGTGCGTGAAGAGGATGTAGCGCCAGTTGATGAAGGGCAGGTCGCGTCCGAGGATGCGCTTCTCGTCCGCCGCCGCGCGCATGCTGCGGACGGCCTTGTCGAAATCTCCCCGTTGCCGGTACTTCGCGTAGCTCTCCGGCGTCGCGCCGTCGATCGAGAAGGTCACCTCGTCGATGCCCGATCGCACCAGCCGGCGCGCCTGGTCTTCGGTGAACGCGAGGCCGTTCGTGCTCGTGTAGAGATAGATGTGGGGGAAGGCCGCCTTGATGTACTCGCACATCTCGATGGCGCGCTTGTGGAGGAAGGCCTCGCCGTAGTTGAAGAAGTCCACACGGCCGAGCGACGGGCCGGCTTCATCGATCACGCGGCGGAACAGGTCGAAGTCGAGCATGCCGGCCTTGCGCGTCCGCGTGATGCCGGTTTCCGGCGCGCAGCAGGCTTGGGCGCAGGAGATGTTGCAGGCCGCCGTGCACTCGACGTAGAGCCGCGAGGGCAGGGCCGGGACGTTGAGGTCGCGCTGCGGCGCGGTGTCCGTCTTCGCGAGCGGCAGCTTCAGCGGGCAGTCGCCGCAGAACTTCGATCCGCCGGTGTTCAGGTCGCGCCGGAGCGCGGACGCGCGTTCGCCGGTCCACACGGCGTGGACGGTCTCGGTTCGGGTGTCGCCAAGGACACGCTTGCCGTAGGGATCAGCGCAGCCGCAGACGAGACGTCCGTCGCAGAGCAGCACCATCGTGCTCCACGGCCAGCTGCACGTGAAGCGGGTCGCGAGATAGTTGAGCGACACCGATCATTTCCTGGTCAGTTTCTTCACGTAGGCCCCGAGCCGTTCGTTCTCGTAGGACACCGTGTTCAGGAACAGGCTCTCGGCCATGTACTGCCGCCGCTCGTCGTCGGACATCTGTTCGATGAGGTGCTGAATCTCGCGGACCATGTCTTCGAACGTGCGTTCGAGCTCGCGCTTGGCCGTGACTTCGATGTAGAGCGTTTCGAGCAGCGTCAGGAGATCGCCGTCGAGGCTGATCGCGGTACCGTTGGTCATCGTGATCGTGCGCATTGCTACGCTCCGAAGCTTTTGACGGCGGACGGTTCGTCGGGGTGCACCTCGATGAAATTCTGTGCGCCCGTCATCGTGAGCATGGTCTCGACGCGCTTCTGCACCCCGGCGAGCTTGAGCGCGCCCCCCGCGGCATTGGCCTGGCGATACAGGTCCATCAGGCAGCCGATCGTGGCGCTGTCCACGTAGCCGACCGACGACAGGTCCACGACCACCTTGCGCTCGCCCGCGGCGATGAGGTCGGTCACCGCGGTCGCAAACTCCGAGAGCAGCGGATACATGAGCCGCGACTCGCCAATGCGGACCACGGCAACGCCGTTGGCGTGGTCGGTTTTCAGGTTCATTCAGGTACTCCGGTCCGCCGGGTCCGCGGGCGCGCGGGAGCTCCGCGCCGTCGGCGCGTGACCGGCTGTTTGTCGTGCAGCCGCTTCAGCTGGCGAGCCAGCTCCAGACGGCCGCGATTGATGCGCGACTTGACCGTTCCCTCGGGCAGTGCGAGGCGGTCGGCAATCTCCTGATACGACAGCTCCTGCAGATCGCGCAGCACCACCGCCGTGCGGAGCGCGACGGGGAGCGTCTCGAGCGCCTGCCGGAGCTGCTGGCGGAGATCCTGGTGCTCGGCGGCCGCGTAGGGCGTCCGGTCCCGGGAGGCCGGCTGCAGATCGCTCGCGTCCACTTCCCGGGCGATCGTCTGCCGCTCCTTCCGCACGCTCCGGTAGTGGTCGATGCAGAGATTCCGACTGATGCTGATGATCCAGGTCTGGAAGTTGGCGCGGCGGTCGAAGGTCCGGAGCGCCTTGAAGATCTTCAGGAAGATGTCCTGCGTCAGATCCTCGGCTTCGTCATGCCGGCCGACGAACTTGTAGGCGACGTTGAACACCTTCCGCCGGTTCTGGCGGACGATGGCCTCCCACGCCACCTGATCGCCGGTCAGGCACTGCTCGATCAGGCTGTCGGGCGTCGCGGGCTGCGCCGCTGGAGAGTCAACAGACATGCATCAACTGTTCGTCGGGGGATCCTGCGCATGATATCAAACAGGGTGCCTGCGTGCCAGAAGAGCGGGCGAGGCCACGGGCCGGGCGCGCCGTGCGGTACAATCACGCCATTCCCGTGACCGCATTCGACCGCATCCACACCCATCTGGCCTGCGACGGCGTGCCGCTAGCCGACATCGCGTCGGCCGAAGGCACGCCGCTGTACGTCTACAGCGCCTCGACCATCGCCGCCCGGTACCGGGCGCTCGACGAGGCCTTCCGGTCGCATCCGCACGCGCTCCACTACGCGCTCAAGGCGAACTCGACGCTGGCGGTCGCGCGCCTGCTCAGGAGCCTGGGCAGCGGCGCGGACGCGAACTCCGGCGGAGAAATCGACGTCGCGCTGCGCGCGGGGTTCATCCCCGACCAGATCGTTTTCACGGGGGTGGGCAAGACCGGCGCCGAGCTCGCCCAGGCCATCGACCTCGGCGTGAAGACGATCAACGCGGAATCGGAGGGGGAGCTCGAGCGCATCGACCTGCTGGCGCGCGAGCGCCAGACGCGTGCACGCGTGGCACTCCGGGTGAACCCCGACATCGACGCGCGCAGCCATCCACACATCTCCACGGGGCTCAAGACCAACAAGTTCGGCATTCCCCTGGATGCGGCCGGCGATCTCGCACGCCGGGCGTCCCGGCGGGAGGGGCTCGAGATCGTCGGCCTCCACACGCACGTCGGGTCGCAGATCACAGACCTCGATCCGCTCCGCCGCGCCGCCCAGGCGATCGTCACCCTCGCCCGGGAGCTGCGCGACGACGGCATCGCGATCGATCATCTCGACCTGGGCGGCGGGCTTGGCGTCTCCTACGACGGCGCTCCCGTGCCGGAGGCGGCCGACTACGCCGCGGCGCTCCTGCCGGTCGTGGCCGGCTCCGGCCTCTCCATCATCCTCGAGCCCGGCCGCAGCATCGTGGCGCCCGCCGGCGCCCTGCTGTCGCGCGTGGTCGACGTGAAGGAACGGGCGGACGGCAAGGTCTTCGTGATCCTCGACGCGGGTATGACGGAGCTCCTGCGCCCCATGCTGTACGGATCCTTCCACCGGATTGAACCGGTAGACCGTTCGGCGGCGCCCGAGATCCTCTGCGATATCGTCGGGCCGCTCTGCGAGAGCAGCGACACGCTCGGCAAGGACCGTCGGTTGCCGCGTCCCGCGGTCGGCGACCTGATGGCGGTGCTCGATACCGGCGCCTACGGCGCCGTCATGGCATCGAACTACAACCGGCGTCCCCTCCCGGCAGAGGTCCTGGTCGACGGGGGCCGCTGGACGGTCATCCGCCGCCGGCAGACGATCGACGACATCCTGGCGCTCGAAGCATGAACGGGCTCCTCATCGCCTTCGAAGGGCTCGATCAGAGCGGCAAGCAGACGCAGGCGGAACGGGTCCGCGACGCCGTCACCGCGCAGGGCCGCCAGTGCCGGCTGCTGTCGTTTCCGGACTACACGTCCGCCATCGGCGCCGAGATCGGCCGCGCGCTGCACGGCGAGCGCGAGTACGGCGCCGACGTGATGCAACTGCTCTACGTGGCGAATCGGCACGAACGGCGGTCCGACATGTCGCGCCTGCTGGCCGAAGGCTGGGTGCTCGTCTGCGACCGATACGTGGCCTCGAGCATCGCGTACGGGGAGGCGCAGGGCCTCGACGCTCTGTGGCTCGCCGACATCCAGCGCTTCCTGCCCCGCCCCGACCTCACCATCCTCCTCGACATCGCACCCGAGACGGCCGTGCGCCGCAAGGCCACCGGACGGGATCGCTACGAACAGGATCTGCAACTGCTCTCGCGGGTGCGGGACAGTTACCGGCGGCAGGCCTCCGACGCCGGATGGGTCACGCTCGACGGCGATCGCCCGCGCGACGTCGTGTCGGCCGACGTGCTCACTGCCCTGTCGTCACGACTCGCGCCGCGGTAAGCGCGCGCACTTCTCGCGCCCCCTCCTGCTCGAGCACGCGAGCGCACGCCTCGAGCGTCGCGCCAGTCGTACTCACGTCGTCCACCAGCACCACGACGGCGCCGCGGATCCGGAGTCCTCTCGCCGGACCGAAGGCCCCTTCCACGTTGGCCCGCCGCGCCATGGCGGGCAGATCGGTCTGTGACGGCGTGCTCCGCCGGCGTTCCAGCGCATGCACCAGGGGGAGCGGGAGCCGTCGCGCGAGATCTTCGGCCTGGTTGAAGCCCCGGCGTCGCCGCTTCGCCCGGTGCAGCGGAACCGGGACCACCAGGTCGGCGCCGTCGAGCACCTCGGATCCGCACCGCACGAGGAGCGCCGCGAGGGGAGTCGCCAGCGATCGGCGGCCGTCGTACTTGAAGGCGTGGACAATCGCCCGCAGCGACCCGTCGTACGGCCCGATCGCGCGCCCGCGCATCACCCGGCCGTTCCGTTGCGTGCAGCGGGGGCAGCGGCGGCCGGAGGGGGCCTGCCGCCAGGTGGACAGCGGATCGCCGCAGGCATCGCAGACCGGGGGCAATATCTGGTGCACGGCGGCCCAGCAGGCCGCGCAGACGACGCCGAGTGTGGGACGGTCGAGGGGGGTGCGGCAGGCCGCGCACGCAGGCGCGAGAATCAGGGCGAGCGCGGCGTCCGCCACCCAGCGGGCACGGTCCGCGAGTTGACGCCGGAGGCAGCCGGCGTTGTCAGGCTGACGGGGCGGCAGGCTCCTCGTCGGACACTTCGATGCGCTCCGCATCACCCCAGAGCCTCTCGAGCGAATAGAAATCTCGTGTCTGCGGGGTGAAGACATGGACGATGAACGTGAAGTAGTCCATCAGGATCCACTCCGCGCGTTCGTAACCTTCGACGTGCGCCGCCCGCACCTTCGAAGCCCGCAGCACGTCCTCGATGCCATCGGCAATGGCCTTGACCTGCCGCTGGCTGTTGCCCGAGCACAGGATGAAGAAATCGGTGAACGCGGGCGTGCCACGCAGATCGAGCACGACGACGTCGATGGCTTTCTTGTCGAGGGCGGCACGGACCGCCTTGCCGACTTCTCCGGTGAGCCGGAGTTTCCCGCCTGTCGAGATTCGCCGTTTTTCAGTATTGGCCATGCAAGTGATTCGCCGTCGCCGGCGCTGCCCCGGGATACAGCCGGTGTTGAAGGATGTGGGTCGCGACCGCTTCCGGCACGAGCCCGTGAATCGAGGCTCCCGCGGCGAGGCGCCGACGGACCTCTGTCGAGGATACGTCCGGCGTTCGCGCATCGACGAGAAATATCCCCACGTCGCCGCGACCCTCGGATCCTGAACCTGGCGCGTCGGTTTCTTCCATGCGCCCGGCCAGCTCCGGCAGCCGCATGCGCATCGATCCAGCGGAGACGCCCGGCCGGGAGACGACGACGAAATTGGCCAGGTCGAGGACTTCCGGGTACCGATGCCAGGTGGCGATATCGGCGAACGCGTCAGCCCCGGTAATGAAGAATATCTGCGATGGTGTGACCCCTGCGTTCGCCTGGAACCGGGCCAGCGTGTCGGCTGTGTAGGACGGCGCGGGCGCGGACAGTTCCATGTCGCTCAGCCCCATTCCTTCGACGCCGTTCACCGCCAGCGCGCACATGGCGAACCGGTGACACGGAGACGCCAGGGGCTGCAGCACCCGATGCGGGGGGACGCGCGACGGCAGGAGGACGACCAGGTCGAGCGCGAGCGCGGCGCGTGCGGCACGCGCGGTTTCGACGTGGCCGAGGTGAACAGGGTCGAGCGTGCCTCCGAGCAGACCGATTCGGCGGGCGCCCGTCATTTCAGGAATGAACTGACGGAGAGGCCCGATCCCGCACCACCTGATGCGGGGCCGTCCGCCGCGGCCTCGCGCGCGCTGGCGCCCATGTCGCGCGTGCGCGCCGTCGTCACCTGCTCCCAGATCGCCTCGAGCAGGGCGTCCATGCCCTCGCCGCTCGCGGCCGACACGGCGAAGAGCGGCACGCCAAGCCGTGCGAGGTGCTCCTGCAGGCGCGTCAGGCGCTCCGGCTCGTCGAGCGCGTCGATCTTCGTGGCCGCGGCGATCACCGGCTTCTGCGCCAATCGCTCCCCGGCGGCATCACGCCCCGGAAACAGTTCGAGCTCCCGCACGATCACGTCGTAGTCCCGCACGGGGTCGCGCCCGCTCGACGACGAGACGTCCACCAGATGGACGAGCACTTTCGTGCGTTCGAGGTGGCTCAGGAAGCGGTGGCCGAGCCCATGGCCCTCGTGCGCCCCCTCGATGAGGCCGGGCACGTCCGCGACGACAAACGACCGTTCCCCCGACAGGCCGACGACGCCGAGGTTCGGGACCAGCGTCGTGAACGGATAGTCGGCAATCTTCGGCCGCGCCGCGGAGATGCGCGCGATCATCGTGGACTTGCCCGCGTTGGGATAGCCGAGCAGCCCGACGTCGGCGAGCAGCTTCAGGTGGAAGCGGAGATCCTTTTCTTCGCCCGGCAGCCCCGGCTGGGTCTTTCGCGGGGCACGGTTGGTGGAGGTCGCGAACGACGCGTTGCCGTGGCCGCCGAGACCGCCCTTCGCGAGGAGCACGCGCTGCTCCTCGGTCGTCAGGTCGGCCACCTGCGCGTAGCTGCCGTCCTCCTGTTTCTCGTAGATGACGGTGCCGATCGGCACGGCCAGCTCGATGTCCGTCCCGTTCTTGCCGGTCCGGTTGGAGCCTTCGCCGTGCGCGCCGCGGCCGGCCGAGAAGATCTTCTGGAAGCGGAAGTTAAGGAGGGTGTTGAGGTTGGCGTTGGCGACGAGGTAGATCGAGCCGCCGGGCCCTCCGTCGCCCCCGCTCGGGCCGCCGCGAGGCACGAACTTCTCGCGCCGGAAGGCCATGGCGCCGCGCCCCCCGTGGCCGGCGACGACGTGGATATCGACTTCGTCTACGAACACGGCAGGGGGACGGGGCTGGCGCCCCGTGCGGCGATCTGATCCGCCACTAGCCTTCCAGCGGGAGGACGCTGATCACGCGCCCGCGGGCGCCGTGGTCCTCGAACTTCACCGTGCCGTCCACCTTGGCGAAGAGCGTGTCGTCCTTGCCGAGCCCGACGTTCAGGCCCGGACGGAACTTGCGCCCGCGCTGCCGCACCAGGATCGACCCGCCCGTGACGACGTTGCCATCGTGCCGCTTGACGCCAAGCCGCTGGGCATTGCTGTCGCGGCCGTTGCGTGAACTGCCCTGTCCTTTTTTTGTAGCCATGATTCTCGGTTATCCAACGATGTCGGTCACGCGGATGCGCGTGTATGTGCTCCGGTGGCCGCGGGTCTTACGGAACCCTTTGCGGCGCTTCTTCTTGAACACCACGATCTTCGGGCCGCGCGACTCGCCGTCCACGATGCCGACGACCTTCGCGTTGGCGACGAAAGGCGCGCCGGCGAGCATCTCGCCGCCGTCCTTCTCGAGGAACAGGACCTGGTCGAACGTGATTTCCTTGCCCACCTCGGCCTCGACGCGATCAATCGTGACCACGGAGCCCGGATCGACCCTGACCTGACGCCCGCCTGTTTGAATGATTGCGAACACGTTCCTTGATCCTCCGGTCGGCCCGCGTGGCGCAGGCCCGTTCTTCCATGCGTTCGGCCGAGGCGTCGCGCAGCCTGCCTGGCGGCGAAATCGGCGCTCGTGCAAAGGATTCAGGGTAGCACGGATGGCCCGGCCATGCCAAGTCGGACGGGAGCCGAAGCCGGGAGAGCCCTACCTCAGCAGAACGCGGCTTCCGCGGATCTTCTGCGTGCTGAGGGTGCCCAGGAAGGTCGGAAGGACCTTGTCCATCAGCTCGAAGTACGACGACAGCGCGGGGGTGTTCTGCTGCGCGTTGTAGAGAATCTCCTCGTGCATCGTCTCGCTGTGCAGGGTCGCGCCCGTGCGCCCGTCGATGAAGATGAACTTCGGCGTGAGCACGAACCCCTTGCGCTCCATGTAGGTGCGCATCGGGACCACGGTGCGGCGCCCGAGCTGATCGTACTGCTCGATGTTCCGGGTGACGAAGCCTGACGTCTGATGCGGAGTGAAGAGCACCGTGCCCGTGACGATCAGCGGGTTTTCGTACTCTTCACCAATCTTCTTCCAGAAGGCGACATCAGCGAAGATCGCCTGATACTTCTCGAGGTCCTTTTCCGTGCGGATGCGCGTCTCGGCGGCCGTCTGCACCGGAGCACCGGGTGCGCCAGCCGCGACGGGGGCCGGCAGGGCCTGGACCGGAGCGGGGCCGGCGGGCGGCTCCGCGGCGGGGATGGCCGCCTTGATCTTGTCGGACGCCATCTCGGTCAGCGGCAGCACTTCCGCCTCGATGACCCTGAGCGCCGATTTCGATCGAAGCTGGCTGCGGAGCAACCTGACCGTCTCGAGGTTCGCGTCCACGTCCTCCGTGCCGCCGCTGATGAAGCCCGCGACGAGGACCCGGCGGAACATCGACACGTCCATCTTCGCCGAGATGGGGGTCTCGATCGGCACCTCGAAAAAGTTGGTGCAGGCGCTCACCAGGGTGAGCAGCAGGAGGCTAGCGATCGCTGCGGCGTTTCGCGCGGTCATTGATTTCTTTGAACAGATCGTAGTTCTGGCGGATGAGGAGATTCTTCGAGTCCAGCGTGACGGCCTTCTCGTACGCCTTCCGCGCGTCGTCGAATTTGCCCTCGTGCTCGTAGCCGATGGCGAGGTTGTTCCAGGCGGCCGCATAGGTGGGGTCGATCTCGACGGCCTTCTCCCAGCGGTAAGTGGCTTCCTTCCACAACCCGCTCTGGGCCACCTTGATCCCGAACTCGACCTGCGACTTCGCCGTCGAGCGCTCGTCGGCGTACGCGGGAGACGCGACCGCCGCCAGCGCCAGGACCGCAACAAGAGCTCGAAGCTGCATGGGGACTCGATCCACTATAGCGACCCCTCCGGGAGGCCGCAAGCTGATTACGACAAAGGACCGCCAACCGTCGAGAGTCGGAGCAATGCATGTACCAGGCGCCCATGCGCACCGGCCACGAGCGTCGGGCACACACGCCCCTCTTTTCGTAAAAGCGCACGCGCCCCGTAAGCCGTGATGGATTGCGAAGGGGACACCGCCCACCTATAATCCGGACAGAGGGGTCGGGTCGCCGTGCTGCGCGCGCAGCGCGCGGGCCGGCCCTTTGCTGTACGGGGCCGTCCGTCGCCTTGCGCGCGCGGGGAGGCCCATGGATCTTCTCACCGCCGTCACCATCTCGATGCTGCCCGTATCGCGTGCCCGGGCCTGCGCCGTCTTCAAGGAGCTGCGCGAGACGGATCCCGCTGCCGGGGCCGACGCGGTCCTCGACGGACTCGGCATGCCTTCCAGTTCGCACCGCGACGTGATCGCACACGCCACGGACGCCGCCAACAAGGCCCTGGAGGACGCACGCCCGGCCGGGATGCTGCCGATCCCCTGGTTCGATTCGCGCTACTGCCCCCTGCTCACCTGCATCCCCGACCCTCCGCCCGTGCTCTGGTGCCGCGGGGACGTTTCGACTCTGGGGATGCCGGTGGTCGCGATCGTGGGATCCCGCGCCGCCACGCCATACGCGCTCGACGTCGGAACCCGGCTGGCCGCCGAACTTGCGGGCCGGGGTCTTGTCGTCGCCAGCGGTCTGGCGCGTGGCGTAGACTCGTCTGCGCACCGCGGCGCCCTCGAGGCCGGCGGGCGGACGATTGCGGTGCTCGGCTCGGGCCTGAACAGGGTCTATCCTCCGGAGCACGAAGGTCTGGCTGAAGCCATTGCGCAATCAGGACTTATGGTATCAGAGCTCGGCCCTGACGGGGCCCCGCTCCCTGAGCACTTTCCGCTCCGGAACCGCATCATCAGCGGGATCTCCCTCGCCGTCATCGTCGTCGAAGCCTCCGAGAAGAGCGGGTCCCTCATCACCGCCCGGTGCGCCCTGGAGCAGGGACGCGATGTGATGGCCGTGCCTGGAAGCGTCCTGACCGGCCGGAATCGCGGTTCGCACAGTCTGTTGAAGGACGGCGCGAAGATGGTGGAGGTCGCCGACGACGTCCTGGAGGAGCTGGGGTGGCCCGCGGTCAGGACGACGATGGAGCCTTCAAGACACCGGCAGGCGTCTGACCCCCTGCTGGCCTGCATGGATGAAGGTGAGGCGTACGGACTGGACGCCCTGGTCGAGGCGACCGGCCTTCCCGCAGCGCGGCTTCTTACCCGCCTGATGGAGCTCGAGCTGGCCGGCCGCGTCCGGCACGACGGCGGACGATTTCTCCGAAATCGCGGGTGACGTCCGCCGGCAGCGGGCGACGACCCCGGACTCGCCGCCACCGCGGTCGGGGTGTCCGGGGGTGATATGGTCTTAGCGCGCCGCGCCTGCCCTCTCCGCGGGGCGCGGGGCTCGAGCTGAGGGGCGCCGCCTCCGCGGCGGAGCCGACGGCAGACGAGCAGAAGCAGGGAGTTATGTCCAAGGCATTGGTCGTGGTGGAATCGCCGGCGAAGGCGAAGACCATCAACAAGTATCTCGGCCGCAATTACACGGTCATCGCGTCGATGGGCCACGTCCGCGATCTGCCAAAGAGCAAGCTCGGGGTGGATATCGAGGCGGATTTCGAGCCGACGTACGAGGTCATCGCGAGCCGGAAGAAGGTGCTCAAGGACCTCAAGGACGCCGCCAAAGGGGCCGACGAAATCTTCATCGCGACCGACCCCGACCGTGAAGGCGAAGCCATCGGCTGGCACATTGCCGAGGAATTCGGGCCCGCCAGCCGGAAGAAGATCCGCCGGCTGATGTTCAACGAGATCACGAAGAAGGGGGTGCTCGCCGCCCTGGAGCACCCGACCGCGATCAACCGTCAGATGGTGGACGCGCAGCAGGCGCGGCGCGTGCTGGATCGGCTGGTGGGCTACAAGATCAGTCCCATCCTGTGGGACAAGGTCCGCCGCGGCCTCAGCGCCGGCCGGGTCCAGTCGGTTGCGCTCAAGCTGGTCTGCGACCGCGAGCGCGAGATCGACAAGTTCGTGCCCGAGGAGTACTGGAACATCACGGCGCGGCTGGCCGGCCCGGTGCCGCCGGAGTTCGACGCGAAGCTGCTCAAGCAGGGCGGCTCGACAATCAAGGTCACCAGCCAGGCCGAATCGGACGCGGTCCTCGCAAACCTGAAGCAGGCCTCCTGGCTGGTCAGCACCGTCGTCACGAAGGAACGGAAGAAGGGGGCGGTCCCCCCGTTCATCACCAGCAAGCTCCAGCAGGCGGCGCGCTTCCCGGTC